>SKOX01000267.1 GCA_007119835.1 Paracoccaceae bacterium | reverse complement strand
TGATCCGCCGACGCTCGGCCTCGTCCATGTCGTCGGCCTCAGCCTGCTTCAGAAGCCAGTCCGAGCTGAGAAGATAGAATTCCTTCAGCAGGCGGAAGCCGGGGTTCGTCTGCCACTCGGGTGCGGCGAACCGCTTGTCTGGGCGCCCTGCCGGCGCCGCTTCCGCTCCGGTCGGCTCTGCCGCTCCGAGCCAGCGCTGGCCCGCCTCCTGCCAGACATCGAGCGTCGAGCGCCACAGCTCGAGGTTCAGGTCGATCACCGACTGGACGGCCTCGGGCTTGGCCATGGAGCGGAGCCAGACCGTTCGCAGGGCCGAGGCAACCTCCGCCCAGTCGATCGGCACGACCTTGCTGAGCGGATTCGCGTTCCACATCTGAGCGAGCGCGCCAAGGGTCGGATCCTTGGCCAGTGCTTCCTGAATCGCCTCGTCGGCGCCGCCCACGGCCGAACCGCGGACCGGTGAAGCCAGCTTCCACGCGCCGTCCGCACCTGTCAAACCAGGCGTCGCGATCGCCATCTGGTCCGCCCAGACCTTCCACATACCGGCCATTGCATCCAGCATCGGCATGGCGTCTCCGGGTTGGGGCCATGCCTTCTTTTCGTCCTTGTCAGCCATTCATGGCCTCCCGTTTGCGTCCATCCCCAGCTCGGCTCCATGGTCTATCGCCGAGATGATGATCCGGCCTTTGCGGCTGCTGAAGTCGATCATACCATAGCGGCCCCGGCGGCGTCTCGATCAATATCGAGGTCCACTTGAGATTATTCGGTTCCTCCGATTATTTGATAAGCTTCTTGATTTATTTGATTCCGATATTTAATGTCCAATACACGTGCTTCGGCTTTTGCAGGAGAGGTCGTGATGACGGACGACGCGATCAATCTTGACAAGCGCCGCGGCGCGGCCGGGAAGATGGCGTCCGAGATGCGTCGCCACTCCCTCAAGGAGTTCGAGGCGGACCAGGAGGCCCTGCGACGGCGCCAGGAAGAGCTCGAGACGCAGCTTCTTGCGCATCCCTCGGAAACCTGGCCGCAAGCGGCGGCAAAGGCACAATACCTCATCCGTCGGTATGCGGCCACCGCCGAAGCCCAGGATGCCCGCCGCAAGCAGTTGATCGAGCGGGCGCTCGGAGATCTGGCCCGTCTCATCGAAAGAGACGAGGAACAATCGTGATGGATCAAACGGATACGCCGCCGCTCGTCGTCTTGCCCGCGGATGCGCCCAAGGCGAGACGCTGCCTCCGGTGCAGCACGACCTTCCCCAGCGAATGGATCGGCGAGCGCATCTGCCGCCGGTGCAAGAGCTCTCATGCGTGGCGCACGAGCCTGCCCGCAACGTTCAGCACTTCGCGGCTATAAAACCCCCCGCTGGGCGATGACCTGACCGCTGCGACGACCGCGCCGGTCGCTTACGGGCCCCGCCAGTTCAGTCCAGCCGCCGGACGCCAACCTCCACGCTCATTCGGCTCGAGGCCGCACCCTCGTAGGTTCCGCTGACCGGAAGCGCCTGCGAGGGCGTCCGGGTCGTGGCGACGCGCAGCAGGTTCCGGTCGGCGATGATCCGATTGGTCGGATCGAACTCCGTCCATCCGACGCCTGGAATGAAGATGTCGGCCCAGGCATGGGTCGATCCCCCGCCGGTGAGCGCGCTGCTCGAGGAGCCGTCGCTGCTGGAGTCATAGAGATAGCCCGTGACGAACCGGGCCGCGAAGCCGAGGAGGCGCGCCGCCTCCATGAACAGCAGGGCGAAGTCGCGGCACGTCCCGCGCGCGAGCGCGATCGTCTCCCCCGGCGACTGCGTCCCGCGCTCCTCGCGGCGGCCGTAGTCGTAGCTGCGGTGGATGGCATCGCCAAGCTGGTTCAGCACCTCAAGGCATTCTGCCGGCCGAGCGGGCATGACGTCTGCGATCCAGCGCTCGACGGCGGGGCGATCCGCCCCGAACTGACTTTGCAGAAGCGGCGCGAGATCGATGCTGTCGTCGAGGTCGTAGGCGAAGGGATAGGTGTCGGCGTGGCGCGCAATCCGCTCCAGCGGCTCGTCGACGCCGTAGCGTCGCACGGTCAGCTCGCTGTCGATCAGCAGCAGCTCCGTCGGCTGATGGAACGTCAGATAGGCTACCGAATTGCCGAAGGTGTCGAATGCCCATCGCACATCGGCGGCGGGCGTGACGATCAGGCTCGACTCGAGGATCCGCATGTCGTGGCTGTCGCGCGGCCGGATCATCAGGCGGTGGAGGCCGAGCTCCACCCGCCGGTCGTAGCTGTACCGGGTACGGTGCCGGATGCGGAAGGTGGTCATGGGCCGACGCTATGATGCACGGGGTCTCACCTCAGTTGCGCGGAGCGAGCTTCCTCTCGAAGCGACGTCTGGCTGTAGAAAAAATTGATTCCCGGCGGCCGCTGGATAATCCGCTTGTAGATCACGATCTGTATCGCATCACAAATCGAAAGACCGCGATGTTTATCCGCTTCGGCTTCGAGATCGTTCTCGAGAGCGCCCAGCC
>SKOX01000182.1 GCA_007119835.1 Paracoccaceae bacterium | reverse complement strand
CGCCGCGCGCCAGGGCGGCGCGAATGCGCGCCACCTCGGCGATCCGGCCCTCGACACGGCGGACTGGCGCGACGCGCCGGGGCCCGGAAACCTGCGCGTCGACTACGTCCTGCCCGACGCGCGCCTCGAGGTCGTGGCCGCGGGCGTCCTCTGGCCGCTGCCCGCCACGCCGCTCGCCGACGCCGTGGAGGCCGCGTCGGCGCACCGGCTGGTCTGGGTCGACATCGCCCTGCCGAGCCTTGACCGGGTGGCGGCGGAGCGCTAGCCGGGGCGCCGACCCCGAGAGAGCGAGGACTAAAGCCCATGGCGCATTCCCTTCTCATCCTGCCCGGCGACGGCATCGGACCGGAGGTCATGGCCGAGGTGCGCAAGGTCATCGCCTGGTTCGACCGCGCAGGCCTCGCCTTCGAGATCGAGGAGGACCTCGTCGGGGGTGCTGCCTATGACGCGCACGGAACGCCGCTCACCGACGCGACGATGGCCCGCGCCCAGGCCGCCGACGCGGTGCTGCTCGGCGCGGTGGGCGGGCCGCGCTACGACGCGCTCGACTTTTCGGTGAAGCCCGAGCGCGGGCTCCTGCGCCTGCGCAAGGAGATGGACCTCTTCGCCAACCTGCGCCCGGCCCAGTGCTTCGACGCGCTGGCAGACTTCTCGTCGCTGAAGCGCGAGGTGGTCGCCGGGCTCGACATCATGATCGTGCGCGAACTCACGTCCGGCATCTACTTCGGCGAGCCGCGGGGCATCTTCACCGAGGGAGGCGAGCGCGTCGGCATCAACACCCAGCGCTACACCGAGGGCGAGATTGACCGCGTCGCCCGCGTCGCCTTCGAGCTCGCCCGCCGGCGCAACAACAAGGTCTGCTCGATGGAGAAGGCCAACGTCATGGAATCCGGCGTGCTCTGGCGCGAGGTGGTGCAGGCGGTGCACGACCGCAACTACGGCGACGTCGAGCTCACCCACATGTACGCCGACGCCGGCGCCATGCAGCTCTGCCGCTGGCCCAAGCAGTTCGACGTCATCGTCACGGACAATCTCTTCGGCGACCTTCTCTCGGACGCAGCCGCCATGCTTACCGGTTCCCTCGGCATGCTGCCCTCGGCCTCGCTCGGCGCGCGGCAGGCGAAGGGCCGCCCGAAGGCGCTCTACGAGCCCGTCCACGGCTCGGCCCCCGACATCGCCGGGCAGGGGAAGGCCAACCCCATCGCCTGCATCCTCTCCTTTGCCATGGCGCTGCGCTACTCCTTCGACGCGGGCGAGGCGGCCGACCGGCTCGAGGCCGCGGTCGAGCGGGTGCTCGCCGACGGCCTCAGGACAGCCGACCTGCTCGGGCCCGCCGGCGGCACCGCGGCCTCGACCGCGGAGATGGGCGACGCGGTGGTGGCCGCACTCGACGCCGCCTGAGCCGCGGAACCCTGGACCTCGCTTTCCCGTTGTCCGGCCAAGTACCAGAGGGGACATCCATGACCGACCCGAGCAAGGACGAGGAGCGCGCCCTGTCGCGCGATGAGCTCGAGCTCGTCTCGGCGGCCCGCCAGCCGGGCCTGCGCGAGATGAATGACCGCGACCTCGCCGACCTCGTCACCCGGCTGCGCGACCGCCGCGATCGGGCCCGGTCGCTGGCCGAGCGCCAGCGCCGCGAAATGCGCGGCAAGGCAGCGCCGGCCGGCATCAGCCCCGCCGCCGACAACGCCGGCACGCGGAACAAGGAGCATTATCTGGGCGCCGCGCTCGCCCGTGCGATGGAGGAGCGCGACCGCCGGGGAACGGAGGAAAGCATGAGCGAAGACAAGAAGGACGACGACCAGCACGCGATCGCCGAGAAGGCGCTCGAGATGCGGAAGGAGGCCGACAAGCACGCGCCCGAGCATCCCGAGAACACGCCGACCCCCGACGAGGGCATGCACTCGGTCCCGAACGAGGACATCATCCCCTCGGGTAACATCGACGCCGAGGGCCACCGCGTCGTCGTGGAGCGCAGCCGCAAGGTCCGGTAGGGCCTCGAACGGCCAAGCAGGCATCGCGAGAAGGCCCGTCGGCGTCCGCCGGCGGGCCTTCTCGCGTGGGCGGCCGGCGGTTTTCGCCAAGCCGGTGGACACGCGCCCGCCCGCGCGCCATACGGGCTTGGGACTTGCCACGGGGAGGGAGCGCGATGGCCGCCACACGCACGGAAACCGACAGCTTCGGGCCGCTCGAGGTGCCCGCCGACCGCTACTGGGGCGCCCAGACCCAGCGGTCGATCATGAACTTCCCGATCGGCTGGGAGAAGCAGCCCATCGCCATCGTGCGCGCCCTCGGCGTCGTCAAGAAGGCCTGCGCCGAGGTGAACGCAGCCCAGGGCAAGCTCGATGCGAAGCTCGCCGAGGCGATCTCGGCCGCCGCCCAGGAGGTGATCGACGGCAAGTGGGACGACCATTTCCCGCTCGTCGTCTGGCAGACCGGCTCGGGTACCCAGTCGAACATGAACGCCAACGAGGTGATCTCGAACCGCGCCATCGAGATGCTCGGCGGCGAGATCGGCTCGAAGACGCCGGTCCACCCCAACGACCACGTCAACATGAGCCAGAGCTCGAACGACACCTTCCCGACCGCGATGCACGTCGCCGTGGCCCAGGTGGCGAACGACGTGACGCTGCCCGGCCTCCAGAAGCTCCACCGCGCGCTCTCGGAGAAATCGGCGGCCTTCGAGCACATCATCAAGATCGGCCGCACCCACACCCAGGACGCGACGCCGCTGACGCTCGGCCAGGAGTTCGGCGGCTACGCCTACCAGGTCGAGCAGTCGATCAAGCGCGTCACCGCGGCGCTGCACAACGTCTATCCGCTCGCCCAGGGCGGCACGGCCGTCGGCACCGGCCTCAACACCAAGAAGGGCTTCGCCGAAGCCGTGGCGGCGAAGATCGCCGAGATCACCCGGCTGCCCTTCGTCACTGCGCCGAACAAGTTCGAGGCCCTCGCCGCGCACGACGCCCTCGTCGAGATGGCGGGCGCGCTGAACACGGTCGCCGCCTCGCTCTTCAAGATCGCCAACGACCTCCGGCTGCTCGGCTCCGGCCCGCGCTGCGGCCTCGGCGAGCTGATCCTGCCCGAGAACGAGCCCGGCTCCTCGATCATGCCGGGCAAGGTCAACCCGACCCAGGCCGAGGCGCTGACCATGGTCTGCGCCCACGTCATGGGCAACGGCGCCGCGGTCGCCTTCGCCGGCTCCCAGGGCCATTTCGAGCTCAACGTCTACAAGCCGATGATGAGCTACAACGTGCTGCAGTCGCTGCAGCTCCTCGGCGACGCCTCCTCCTCCTTCACCGACAACATGGTGGTCGGCATCGAGGCCGACGAGGAGCGGATATCGAAGCTGATGTGGGAGAGCCTGATGCTGGTGACGGCGCTCGCCCCCGAGATCGGCTACGACAACGCCACCAAGGTCGCCAAGACCGCGCACAAGAACCGTACCACGCTCAAGGAGGAGGCGGTCCGCCTCGGCTTCTGCGACGAGGCGACCTTCGACCGCGTCGTGCGCCCCGAGGCGATGATCGGCCCGAAGGGCTGATGCCCATGGCCGAGGTCGTCAACCTCCGGACCGCGCGCAAGCAGAAGAAGCGCGCCGAGGCCCGCGAGGGCGCGGCCGCCTCGGCCGCGAAGGCGGGCGAGAGCCGGGCCGAGCGCCGCCGCCGCGAGGCGGAGGAGGCGCTGGCCGCGCGGCGGCACGAGGCGCACCGACGCGAGGAGTGACGCGCATGACCGACCGCCGGGCGCACTGGGACACGGTTTACGCCGAGAAGGCCGAGGACGCCGTCTCGTGGTTCGAGGCCGACGCCCGTGACCGCGTCGCGCTGATCGCGCGCCACGTCCCCGACCGCGCGGCGGCCCTCCTCGACGTGGGCTCGGGCCGGACGCGGCTGATCCCGGCGCTGGTCGCGGCCGGCTACCGCGACGTCACGGCGCTCGACATTTCCGCCGAGGCGGTGGCGCGGGCGAAGGTCGGGACCGGCGTCGGGCCGGTGGCGTGGGTGGTGGCCGACATCGCCGAACGGACGCCGGACCGCGCCTATGCCCTCTGGCACGACCGGGCGGTGCTGCACTTCCTGACCGAGGCGGCCGACCGCGACGGCTACCGCCGCGCGCTCCTCGCCGGCACAGAGCCGGGAAGCGTCGCAATCCTCTCGGCCTTCGCCCCCGACGGCCCGACCATGTGCAGCGGCCTGCCCGTCAGGCGCTACGGCCAGGCGGAGTTCGAGGCCTTCCTTTGGCCGGGCTTCACGACGCGCGAGTCCTTCCCGGCCTTGCACCGCACGCCGGGAGGCGCCGAGCAACGCTTCCACGTCCACGTCGCCTGGCGCCTGCCTTGAGCGGAGGCGGGCGGCCCGAGAAGCATTCGCTGACCCTGCGCCGGCACCGCACCTCGGTCTCGCTCGAGCCCGAGTTCTGGGCCGCCTTCCGCGAGATCGCCGCTGCCGAGGGCAAGGCCCTCAACGCGCTCGCCGCCGAGATCGACGCGGGCCGCGGGACCGACACCGGCCTCGCCGGCGCGATCCGCCTCTACGTCCTGCGCTGGTACCGCGACCGCGTGCCGGCTGCCACGCCAGCGCCGCCGGCGTCCCGCGAACCCGGGCGGACGGGTTAAGAAACGGTATACGCCGCCGAGCCGATTGTGTCTGAGAGGAATTTCTTGCTGTCCAGACGTGGACCGGCCGCGCCCTGCCGGCGTCAGCCGATCAGGGCCAGCGCCGGGAAGGTCTCGAGCAGCCAGAACGAGAACTGGGTGAACCAGCCGGTAAGCAGCGCGATCCCGACCCCGAGCAGCAGGAGCCCCATCGCCCGCTCGATCGTCGCCATGTGCCGCTTCATCCGGCTCATCAGCCCCATCGCCCGCCGCAGGAACAGCCCGGCGAGCAGGAACGGCACCCCGAGCCCGATCGCGTAGAACCCCATCAGGGTCATGCCCCGCCCCACCGACCCGTCCTGCGCCGCGAGCGCGAGGATCGTCCCGAGCACCGGCCCGATGCAGGGCGTCCACCCGAAGGCGAACGCGAGCCCGAGGACATAGGCGCCGAACGGGGTCCCGGTATCGGCCCGCGCGTCGAGGCGCGCCTCGCGGTAGAGGATCGGGATCCGGACCACCCCGAGGAAGTGCAGCCCGAACCCGACGATGACGATGCCCGCGAGGATGGCCATCTCCCGCTGGTACTGCAGGAACAGGCTGCCGAAGGCCGACGCCGCCAGCCCCAGCATCAGGAAGACCGTCGACAGCCCGAGCACGAAGAAGAGCGCGGTGCGCGCGATCCGCCGGTCCGCTCCGGTCTGGCGGTCGACATCCTCGAGCGAGGCACCCGCCATGTAGGCGAGGTAGGGCGGCACGATCGGCAGCACGCAGGGCGACAGGAACGACAGCACCCCCGCCATCATCGCAATGGCGAGGGCCGGCATGAGTGTGGCGTCCCAGAGGTCGATGCCGAACATGCACTGGTCCCGACGATTCTCCGCACCCTGTCGTAGCGGGCTTCGCGGCAGACGTCACCCGAGGCGGCGTCACAATGGCGTGGACAAGTCCCCGCACCGGCGACTAGACCGGCGCCGATGCAGTGGGATGCCGAACTCGACGCCCGCGGGCTCCTCTGCCCGCTGCCGGTCCTGAAGGCGCGAAAGCGCCTGACCGCCCTCGCGCCGGGCCAGGTGCTGCGCGTCCTCGCCGACGATCCGGCGGCCCTCGTCGACGTGCCGCATTTCTGCGCCGAGCAGGGCCACGGCCTCGTCGCGCAGCGCGAGGTCGCGCATCCCGAGCACGAATACCTCATCCGCAAGGGCGGCTAGCCCGCCCGGGGCCGCCTCCCTCCCAAGCGTGCCCAGCTCCACCCTGGAGCCGGCGCTTGGTCCCTCGTGCGGATCGCCGGGCAGGCTGTTCGCGGATGAGGACGGCTCGCGTCGACGGGCAAGAATGCCGACGCCATTCCAGGCGGCCTGGCCGCGCCGGACTGCACCGTAGCCGGCGGCCTCGAGGGCCGCGGCCGGACGCGCGCGCCGGCGTCTTGATCTCCTGCAGGCAGACAACGTCGGGTTCGGCCTGCGCGAGCCGGTCGAGGAGGTTCGGCAGCCGCTTCGTGGCGTTGCTGACGTTGAAGGCGGCGATCGTCACGGCAGGCAACGGGTCCAGGCGGCGACGCGGGCGGCCATCGCGGCGAGGTGGTCGGCATGGCTGAGCCCGGTGAGGCGCTTGCGCGGCTTGAGGTCGTGGTCGCCGTCATCGAGCCAGTGGAGCGCGATCGCCGCGGACAGCGCGTAGTCCGCGACCTCGTCGGGCATGCCGAAGGGGTCGCGCGTGCCCTGCACGATGAGCGTGGGGGTCTGCAGGGCCGCGAGATGGGCGGTGCGCGGGCGCTCCGGCCGGCCCGGCGGATGGAACGGATAGCCGAGGCAGAGCAGGCCCGCGATGCGGCCCTGCGCGCGCAGCGGATCGGCAGCCAGCGAGGCGACCCTGCCGCCCATCGACTTGCCGCCGATCACGACGGGCCCAGCCGCGCCGAGAACATCGAGGGCGGCGGCCACCTCCGGGACCAGGGTTTCGGCGCGGGGCGGCGGCCGGCCGGACGCGCGGAAGCCGAATTCCCAGCGCGCGACGCGGAGACCTTCGGCGGCGAGCGCTCCGGAGATGGCCGCCATGCCCGGAGAGGCCGCGCCCGCCCCGGCACCGGGCGCGAGGAGGAGTGTGACGGAGGCGCCGCTCGGGCCGTCGAGGAGGAGGTCGGGTATCGGGGCGGACACTGCTCTCACCATGCGGACGGCGTCGCGGCCGCCTGCCACGGCACCGCGGCGGCCGCAAACGCCGTTGCCGTCAGGCGACGGGTTGCCGAAGCCGCGGCAGGGAGGACGCCGGGCATCAGGGGGCGTCGGCCGCGCCCGCACGGACCGTGGCGCCGAGGCGCCTGGCGGCATCGTGCCGTGCGTCGGGGTCTTCGGACTGGTGGACCATGCGGACAAGGCGGATCAGGTCAGGCGAGCGCGCGAGGAGCAGGTGGCGGTAGCTGTCTCCGACGGGAAGGGCGGAGACGTCGAAAATCGTGACCGGTAGACCGGCAAGGGCATCCGGCGGGGCGGAGCCGACGCGCCGGCGCGTCCCGCGAAGGGCGGCCGAGAGCCCCAGCGCCCGGTCGCGGCGCGAAGTCACGGCGATCGTCTGCACGCCCCGCGCTGCCACCGCATCCACCTGGCTGCGGAAGACGTCGAGGTCGATGTCGGCGGCGACGAGCACGACCGCTTCGATCTTGGCGAAGACCGGGTCGTGCCCGGCCATGGCCATGGTCCGGAGCGCCTCCATCAGCAGGAAGGCGCCGAGGGAGGTGCCGACGAGGATCATCTCGTCGGCGTCGCAACTGGCGAGCAGATCAATGGTGCGCGCAAGGGCATCGCGGGAGGCGAGTGCGCGGTCGATGTCGCGGAGGTAGGTGAGGCTCGAGGGCGTGGCGGGCCAGGCGAAATGCACGATGGCGCCGTGGCGGTCGAGGTCCGCCTGAAGCTGCGCCTGGTAGAGCACGCCGTCGGCGAAGCTGTTGCGGAAGCCGTGCACGAAGAGAGCCGCCGGCCGGTCGGGCTCGGGATGGGCGGCGAGGCGCCGGTTGATCGCGCCGACGAAGGATCGCGCGTCGGCGAAGCGGCTCGCCTCTGTGACGAGGAAGTGCCGTTCGCGATCGCCCGGCGCGTGCGGCCGCGGGTCGGGCTGCCCGGCGCGGTGGGCGGGCGGCACCGCGATCTCGAAACGCGCGAAGCTCAGTTCCTCGCCGACGCGATTGCCATAGAGCGCAGGGCCCGGCTCGGGCGCGCGGCTCGAGGCGACGAGGACCGTCTCCACCGCGGCTGCGGTGGCCGCCGCATCGGGTGCGAAGACGAGCTCGGCCGGCCGCGCGCAACCAAGGAGGGCCAGAACGGCGAGGCATAGGGCCAGGGGACGGGCGCGGCCAGCACGAGGCCGGGCACTGCCTCAGCGGTCCTTGCAGGGCCGCCCGAGGCGTCACAGGTTGCTGCAAGGCCGCTCATGGCCTCACAGACCCTCGCCAGGCCTCAGAGGCCCTTGGAGCGGTAGCTCCCGGCCACGCGCGCGATCGAGACGAGGTAGGCCGCGGTGCGCAGGTCCTCGACGTCCTTGCGGCTGTGCCAGACCTCCCGCATCGACTGGTAGGCGGTGCGCATCGTGTCGTCGAGCCCCGAGCGCACGAGTTCGAGCTCGCCTGCGCCCCGCACGTATTGCTCCTTGAAGTTCTCGGAGAGGCCGTGCTTGAGGCCGGCGGTCTTGGCGACGCGGTCGAGCTCCTGGACGAGGAGGGCGTGCTGGGCCTCCTCCTGGCGGCGCTGCATCCGACCGAAGCGGATGTGGCTGAGGTTCTTCACCCACTCGAAATAGCTCACCGTCACGCCGCCGGCGTTGGCGTACATGTCCGGTATGATCACGGCGCCCTTCTTGCGCAGGATCTCGTCGGCTCCGCTCGTGATCGGCCCGTTGGCGGCCTCGATGATCAGCGGCGCCTGGACGCGGGCGGCGTTGCCGAGATTGATCACCGATTCCATCGCTGCCGGGATCAGGATGTCGCAGTCGGCCTCGAGCCAGTCCGAGCCGTCCTCGTGGTAGGTGCCCCCGGGGAAGCCCTTCACGCCGCCGCAGGCGCCGATATGGGCCTTGAGGAACTCGATGGAGAGGCCCTCGGGGTTCGACACCGCGCCGTCGCGCTCGATGACCGCTGTGACGAGGCAGCCGTCTTCTTCGGAGAGGAACTTCGCGGCGTGGAAGCCGACGTTGCCGAGGCCCTGGACGATGACGCGCTTGCCCTCGAGCCCGCCGTCGAGGCCGGCCTTGGCGACGTCCTCCTTGTGGCGGAAGAACTCCCTGAGCGCGTACTGGACGCCGCGCCCCGTCGCCTCGACCCGGCCGTGGATGCCGCCGGCGTTGAGCGGCTTGCCGGTGACGCAGGCGGACGCGTTGATGTCCGTCGTGTTCATGCGGCGGTACTGGTCGACGATCCAGGCCATCTCGCGTTCCGACGTGCCCATGTCGGGCGCGGGGACGTTCTGGGAGGGGTGGATCAGGTCGCGCTTGGCGAGCTCGTAGGTGAAGCGGCGGGTTATGAGCTCCATCTCGTGCTCGTTCCAGTCGCGCGGCTCGAGGCAGAGGCCGCCCTTGGATCCGCCGAAGGGCACCTCCACGAGGGCGCACTTGTAGGTCATCAGCGCCGCAAGCGCCTCGACCTCGTCCTGGTTGACGGCAAGCGAGTAGCGGATGCCGCCCTTTACCGGCTCCATGTGCTCGGAATGCACCGAGCGGTAGCCGGTGAAGGTATGGATGGCGCCGCGCAGGCGCACGCCGAAGCGGACGACATAGGTGGAGTTGCAGACCCGGATCTTTTCCTCGAGGCCCGGGCTGAGGTCCATCAGCCGCGCCGCGTGGTTGAACATCAGATCGACGGACTCGCGAAAGCTCGGCTCGCGCAGCGGTGCGTTCATGGATCCAGTCCCTTTCGCGTCTCTTCCCTGGAGGAGGATCAAACACCCGCGGGCGAGGGGGTGCAAGCCCACCTCTTCGCGCCGGGCCTGCGGTGCCGGGGGAGACGCGCGCGGCCGGTCTAGCAGGCGAGCCTTGGCGCGGCGGCGGCCGCGCGTAGGACCTCCGGCGGGACGAGGCCGCCGAGCTGCGGGCGGGCCAGGAGGAATCCCTGGACGCGGACGATGCCGATTTCCATGAGGCAGCCGAGCTCGTCCGCCGTCTCTACGCCCTCCGCGACGACGATGATGCGGAGCCGGT
>SKOX01000305.1 GCA_007119835.1 Paracoccaceae bacterium | reverse complement strand
GCGATGCTCGCCTATGTCGACAAGGTGACCCTGCGGCCGCGCGACGCCGAGCCGGGCGACATAGAGGCATTGCGGGAGGCGGGCGTGGCTGAGGGCGACATCGTGCGCCTCGCCGGTCTCGTCGCCTTCGTCAACTACCAGATCCGGCTCGCGCACGTGCTGGGCCTGATGGCGGAGGGCGCATGAGCCGGGTGGTGCGGAAATTCACGACCCGGGTGCCTCGCTGGCGGCCGCACGTGACGCCGGTCTCCCTCGAGACCGCGACGCCGGAGCAGCGCGAGGCGCTGAAGGAGACGCCGTCAGGCACCAAGATCTCCGACTACGTCCTCGTGCTCGCCCACGACCCCGAGGCGCTGGCGGCGCGGACGCCGCTCTTCAACGGCATCATGTACGACGAAGGCGGCCTGTCGCGGGCGGAGCGCGAGCTCGGCGCGGTGGCGGCCTCCTTCGTCAACCGCTGCATCTACTGCGCGGCCGTCCATGCCAGTCGCTACAACCAGCTCACCGGCGACGAGACGGTGATGCAGAAGGTGTTCTTCGACGGCGCCGCTGCCGACATCGACGAGCGGGCGAACGCGATCCTGCGCTTTGCGGTTCGGCTGTCCGAGTGCCCGCCGGGCGTCGGGCCCGAAGACGTTGCCTCGCTCCGGGCGGTGGGACTCGACGATCTCGAGATCCTCGACCTGACGCTGTCGACGGCGCTGTTCGGCTGGGCGAACCGGCTCATGCACACGCTTGGCGAGCCGATGGACAATCGCTGATCGCAGGGTAAAGACACACAGGCTCACGAGGCCGCGACACCAGGAGAATGGTCATGACGCTGAAGCTTCTCGCCACCGCCACCGTCGCCGTCACGATGGCGGCGCTGCCCGCGGCGGCCCAGACGACGCTGCGGATCGGAACCGTGGTCTCGGCGCCGCACCCGTGGCTGGACGCGGCCAACATGATGATGGCGGACATCGAGGGGAACACCGACCTCGTCGTGGAGATCTTCCCCGGCGGCCAGCTCGGCGACGACGCAACCATGGTCGACGAGATGCGGATCGGCACCGTCGACATGCTGATCGGCGGCGTCCAGAACATCTCGCCCTTCGTCCCGAGCATGCAGTTCTTCAGCCTCAACTACCTCTTTGCGGGAATGGACGAGTTCCGGCGTGTGGCCGACCCCGAGGGCGAGGTCTTCGCCTACTTCCGCCAGGAGGTGGAGGATGCCGACGTCGGGCTGCGCCTGCTGGCCTTCACCGGCGGCGGCACCCGCAACCTCAGCACCGCGCACGGCCCGGTGACGGAACCGGCGGACATGGAGGGGGTGCGGATGCGGGTCACCGGGGCGCGGCTCGACGCCGAGACCTGGCAGGCCGTCGGCGCGCTGACCACATCTCTGCCCTGGACCGAGATCTACACCGGCGTCCAGACCGGCGTCGTCAGCGCCTTCGAGAGCACGATCAGCGGCTATTACGGCAGCCGGCTCTACGAGGTCGCGCCCTACCACAGCAAGACCGAGCACCAGATCATGATGAGCCACATCTCGATCAGCGAGCTCACCTGGAACCGGCTGTCGGAGGAGGAGCGCGAGGTGATCGTGGGCGCCGCCCGCGCCGCGGCAGAGCACGGGACCGAGATGGGGGTGCGCTACGACGCCGAACTCATCGAGCAGCTCGAGGCGGAGGGCGTGACGGTGAGCGAGGTCGACAAGGACGCCTTCATCGAGGCGACGGCGCCGCTTCACGACCGGTTTGCCGAGGAACTGGGCGTCACCGACCTGCTGCAGATGGTCCGCGACCTGAACTGACCGGGCTGGCCGGGGCGGAGGCCCCGGCCACTGCGGGATGCCGGCGATACGCCTTCTCAACACGCTGATCGAGCGCGTCTTCATCACGGTGGCAAGCGCGCTCTTCGCCGTGTTCATCGCCGTGATCTTCTATCAGGTGCTGGCGCGCAACTGGCTGATGATCTCCGTCGGCTGGACGGACGAGGTGGCGCTGATGTGCTTCGTCTGGTCGGTGTTCCTCGGCGCGGCGGTGGCGCTCAGGCGGCGGGTGCACTACGTCGTCGACATCTTCCCGGCAAGCTGGGTGAACGCGACCAACGCGCTCCGCCTCTTCGGGGCGGTCGCCTGCCTGCCGGTGATCTACGTCCTCCTGGTGCATGGCTACGTGTTCAGCGGCATGGGCTGGCGGCGGTTATCGGTGTCGCTGCAGCTGCCGCTGGCCTACGTCTTCGCCGCGATCCCGATCTCGGCCGCGGCCATGGCGCTCTTCTCGATCGAGGTCATCCTCGACGACATCCGCCAGCTACGCTCCGGCAAGCCGGCGCCGCGGCCGACCGAGGACATCTGATCCAATGCCCCCGGTCGTCACCCTGATCGCGAGCTTCCTTGTCCTCATCGCACTCAGGGTGCCGATTGCGTTCGCGATCGGGCTCGCCTCGATCATCACCATTCTGCAGCTCGGCATCCCGCTGACCTCCGTGGTCAACCAGATGTTTGCGAGCATCAACTCGTTCCCGCTGCTCGCGGTGC
>SKOX01000040.1 GCA_007119835.1 Paracoccaceae bacterium | reverse complement strand
TCGCACATCAGCCGCCTATCCGGACCGCCTCCAGCTTGCTGTCGTCGCCATCCGACCGCATGGCCTCGGTGATGAGGTGATCAACCGTCTCCTCGAAGTAGAGCTCCAGCGCGGTCTGCAGGTGAGAGAACTCCGGCCACACCACGCTGTCGAACATCCGTTCGTGGACCCGCACCATCACCGTCGTGCGGCGCTGCCGAGGATAGCGGTAGGGGCGGACGCCATGCTTGCGGCACACCGCGACGAACAACCGAACCGACCAAGGGTCGGGGAGCGAGAACTTCAGCTCGGTCTCCTGCTCGGGCCGCGGCCCGACCCGCCCCTGCAGCCGCTCGATCGCAGCACCCGCCGCCGCCTGCTCTCCAGCCGTGCCGGCCCGCGCAAACAGCGCCTCCAGCTTCGCCAGCCGTTCCCGAAGACGATCGTCCAATGCCACACCTCCCGTATCGATAGAGCTTCAAGCGGCATGTCGGCGGAGACGTGTCAACCGGCAGATTCAAGGTCCGTAGTAGCTGGACCGCCGGTGGGCAAGGGACGGGATCGCGCTCCCGCCCTGTCGTGTTTCTTCCGGACGTCGGTTCGCATCGCGTGGCAGGAACTCCCCTTGAGGTTGACCGGCTGCACCTCACCGTGCAACCGTCGCGCTGACGCGGTCGATCGCGTCGTGCCACCACCCGGTCGCGAAGCCGGGAAATCACCAAGGGGAAACGCCATGATCCGCAGAACGGGCGCGGTTGCGCTCGCCGTCAGCCTCGTCGCCTGGGGCGCCGCCGCCCAGGGGCTGCCCGAGGCCGATCCCGAAGAGCTCGGCTTCTCGGCCGAGCGGCTCGACCGCATCGAAACCGCCTTTGGCGCCGAGATCGACCGGGGAAGGCTCCCGGGCGCCGTCATCATGGTCGCCCGCGACGGGCAACTCGCCTACTCGGCGGCGCTCGGCCAGCTCGACCCGGAGAACGGCGAAGCAATGGCGGACGACGCGATCTTCCGTATCTATTCGATGACCAAGCCCTTCACCTCGGTCGCAGCGCTGATCCTCATGGAAGAGGGCGCACTCCAGCTGGTCGACCCGGTCGCGAAGTTCCTGCCGGAGTTCGCCGAGATGGAGGTCGTAGACGGCGACGACACCGAGCCCGCAGAGCGCGCGATGACCGTGCAGGATCTCCTCCGCCACACGTCCGGCCTCGCCTACGGCGAGATCACCCGGAACGAGGTCGTGCGCGAGGGCTACGCCGCGGCCGGTGCCTACAACCCTGACGCGCTGCCCTACGACTCACGCCATGTCGATCCGGAGGAGCAGGTCGCGGGCGTTGCGGGGACGCCGCTCCTGCACCAGCCTGGTACGGTCTTCGAATACAGCTTCTCAACGGACATCCTCGGTCGCGTGGTCGAGGCCGTTTCGGGCCAGCGGCTCGGCGACTTTCTCGATGAGCGGCTCTTCGGCCCGCTCGGCATGGAGGACACGGGCTTCCACGTTCCAGAGAACGCGCTGACGCGCCTCGCCCATCCGTTCGAGGTCGATCCGGCGACGGGCGAGCCAGTGCCGCTGATGGACGTGAGCGAGCGGCCTGAGAACGACTCGGGCGGCGCGGGCGCGGTGTCCACGGCGGCCGACTACCTGCGCTTCGCCCAGATGCTCGCCAACGGCGGCGAACTCGACGGCGAGCGCATCCTCAGCCCGACCACAGTGCGGCTCATGGCCTCTGACCACCTCGGCGACATCGACCCGGGCCCCGGCCCGAGCAACCTGCTCCTCGGCACGCCCGGCTACGGCTTCGGGCTCGGGGTTATGGTCCGGGAGCAGGACGGTATTGCCGCCGTGCCCGGCGCCCCCGGCCAGTTCATGTGGGCAGGCTACGGCGGGACCTACTTTTGGGTGGACCCCGAGGAGAGCCTCGTCGCGGTGCTCATGTCCGCCCGCTCGCCCGAGCGCCCCTACTACCGCCGGCACCTGATGCAGCTAGTGTACCAGGCGATCACCGACGAGGTGGAAGCAAGCCCGCTGATGCAGTGACCGTTGCGCCGGGACGCGCCAAGGTGCGCTTCCCGGCCACGCCGTCTCGCGGCATTAGCCAACCTTCGACGCCGCCGGGCAGACGGTCTGGCGGTCTCGGTCATCGGTGTCCCGCGTCCCTGGTCGATTTCGGCGCTTCCACCACAACCTGCGCCCTCGATGCCCCCGGCCTATACCGCCGCCGGGCGATGAAACTCCGCCACCTCCTCGGACCCTAACGAGCACCACTGTCAGGCCGCCGTACGATCCAGTCCAGCGGCAGGGCGCACGCCAAACGACGGTCACGGTCCGGTGCTGATCGACAACCGGTTCCGCAGGGCGAAGTCGTCTTGGTAACTCTACGCGTCACAATCACGGCGAGCCGCTTCTGACGCCAGTGGTCTGACGGCGCTGAGCCGAGCGGCGTGGACCGCCGGCTCACGAGCGGCGCGGGTAGCGTTTCGACGCCTCCAGAACATTCAGGTCCATGTGGTTGCGCATGTAGCGCTCCGAGGCCCGGATCAGCGGCTGGTA
>SKOX01000125.1 GCA_007119835.1 Paracoccaceae bacterium | reverse complement strand
GCGGGCTCGGCGTCGATCAGGTGCCGCCCGCCGGCGCGGGCGACGTCGCGGGCGAGTTCCACCTTGGTGATCTCGTGGGTGAGCGTGTTCCGCGTCACCACCAGCCACGAACGGTCGCCCTGCTCGTGGTACCAGAGCTCCCGGTGCTCGCCCGCGGGATTGTCCCGCTCGTAGAGGTATTCGTAGAACCGCTCCGCCGCGTCCGGCGCCTGCGCATCGGAGCGGTCGATCAGCGCCGCATCGCCGAGATAGACGAACTCCGCGGCGTCGCGCGGCCCGAGAAGCGGATGGTCGATGATCATGCGTCGCCTTTCCCCTGCTGCTCGCAGAAGTTAACGTTCGGTGTACGTGTCGCGCAATGCATTGTTTTCAAAGTATTTTTCTCGTGCTCCCGCATGGGACAGCCCGCGCCTGCGCCGGACGTCAGTGCAGGTTAGGCTGGGCACCCTGGCCCTTCTCGTCGATGAGATGGCCGCGGCGGAACCGGTCGAGCCGGAACTCGGTCGCGGTCGGGTGCGGCGCGTCCTTGGCGACGAGGTGGGCCGTGGCGAAGCCCCCCGCCGGCACCGCCTTGAAGCCGCCGTAGCACCAGCCGGCGTTGAGGTAGAGGCCAGGGATCGGCGTCCGGCCGATGAAGGGCGAGCCGTCCATCGACATGTCCATGATCCCGCCCCACATCCGGAGCAGCCGCGCCCGACCGATCATCGGCATCAGCGCCATCCCGCCCTCGCAGACGTCCTCCACGACCGGCAGGTTGCCCCGCTGGGCATAGGAGTTGTAGCCGTCGACGTCGCCGCCGAAGACCAGCCCGCCCTTGTCGGACTGGCTGACGTAGAAGTGCCCGGCCCCGAAGGTGACGACGCCGGGGATGACCGGCTTCAGCCCCTCCGAGACGAAGGCCTGAAGGACATGGCTCTCGATCGGCAGCCTCAGGCCCGCCTTCGCCATGATCCGGCTCGACGACCCGGCGACGCAGACCGCGACCTTGCCGGCCCGGATCGGCCCGCGGCCGGTCTCGACGCCGACGCAGGCGCCGTCCTCCATCAGGAAGCCCGTCACCTCGCAGTTCTGGACAATGTCGACGCCGAGCCGGTCGGCACCCCGCGCGTAGCCCCAGGCGACCGCGTCGTGCCGCACGGTGCCGCCGCGCGGCTGCCAGAGCCCACCCCTCACGGGGAAGCGCGCGTTGTCGAAATCGAGCAACGGGCACATCCGCCGCACCCCTGCGGCATCCAGCAGTTCGGCATCGGCACCGGCCAGCCGCATGGCATTGCCGCGCCTGACATAGGCGTCGCGCTGGGCGTCGCTGTGGAAGAGGTTTAGGATACCGCGCTGCGACACCATCGCGTTGTAGTTAAGCTCCTGCTCCAGCCCCTCCCAGAGCTTCATCGAGAACTCGTAGAACGGCTGGTTGCCCGGCAGCAGGTAGTTTGAGCGGATGATCGTCGTGTTCCGCCCGATGTTGCCCGACCCGAGCCAGCCCTTCTCGAGGAGGACGACGTCGCGGATGCCGAACTCGCGCGCGAGGTAGTAGGCGGTGGCGAGCCCGTGACCACCGCCGCCGACGACGACGACCTCGTAGCGCGGCTTCGGCTCCGGCTCGCGCCAGACCGGCTCCCAGCCGCGGTTGCTCCGCAAGCCTTCCCGGAAGATCCGCCACGCCGAGTAGCCCATGTCGATCCCTTCCCCTTGCCGCCCTCCACCCTCGCAGAGGACGACGGGCTGGACTTCTCCGCGATGGACCGGAATATGACGAAAATGGACGTGGCTGCCGAAAAAGCGCCTTTCCGCATCGGCCTCCTCCTCGTCGAGGGGTTCGCGCTGATGTCCTTCGCCTCGGTGGTCGAGCCGCTTCGGGCCGCGAACCTGCTTGCAGGGCGGCCGCTCTACGACGTCCGTGCGATTCCGACCGCGGGCGAGGCGGCCATGAGTTCGGCGGGAACGGTCGTCCCGGCGCAGGGCCGCGTCGGGGAGGCGCCGGACTTCGACCTGATCATGGTGGTGGCGGGCGGCGATCCGATGGCCTTCGACGACCGGCGCGCGATCGGCTGGCTGCGCCGGGCGGCGCGGGCGGGCGTGACGCTCGGTGGGGTGTCCGGCGGCCCGATCATCCTCGCGCGCGCGGGCCTTATGGCCGGGCGGAGGATGACGGTGCATTGGGAACACGCGCCGGCGCTGGCGGAGACCGTGCCCGGACTGATGCTCGAGCGCACGCTCTACGTGATCGACCGCGACCGGGTGACATGCGCCGGCGGCACCGCGCCGATGGACCTCATGCACGCGCTGATCGCCGGGCACCACGGCGCCGCCTTCGCGCGCCGGGTCAGCGACTGGTTCCTGCACACCGACGTGCGGCCGGCGGCCGGCGCGCAGCGCGCGGGCCTGACGGAGCGGATCGGCACGGCGAGCCGCCCCGTCCTCGACGCGGTCGCCGCGATGGAAAGCCATATCGGCGACCCGCTCGACCTCGGCCAGCTCGCGCGCGCGGCCGGCGTCGGCCCGCGACAGCTCAACCGCCTCTTCCGCGACAAGCTCGGCCTGAGCACCATGGCCTTCTACCTGCGCCTCCGCCTCGAGACGGCGCGCAACCTCATGCGCAACGGACCCTTCGCGGTCACGGAGGTGGCACTGGCGACCGGATTCGCCAGTTCCGCCCACTTCTCGCGGGCCTACCGCACCCGCTACGGCGAGCCGCCGTCCCGCCTTCGGCACCAGCGCGTCAGGACCGATGCATGACGCGCCAACGCCGGCGCCATCAGCTTCCGCGATACGTGGAGTAGCCGAAGGGCGATACTAGGAGCGGCACGTGGTAATGCGCTCCGGCGTCGGCGATGCCGAAGCGGATCGGCACCCGGTCGAGGAACGGCACCTGGAGGCGGACGCCCCTGCCCGCGAAATAGCCGCCGACCTCGAAGACCAGCTCGTATTGGCCCTGCGCGAGCTCGCCCTTCGGCACCAGCGGCGCGTCGGTGCGGCCGTCGTCGTTGGTCACGGTCTCGGCAAGCTTCGTGCGCGTCTCGCCGTCGAGGCGGTAGAGCGTGACGGCGATGCCCTCGGCCGGGCAGCCGTGGGCGGTGTCGAGGACGTGGGTTGTGAGAAAGCCGGTGGCATCGGTCATGCGCTTCTCCGTCAGTTGCGGGCGGTGGCGGCACGGTACCAGTCGACGATCGCCTGGCGCTCGTGCGGCTCCATGTGGGTGACGTTGCCGGGCGGCATGGCGTGGCTGAGGCCGGACTGGAGGTAGATCTCGCGGGCCTGGGCCGCGACGTGGCGCTCGGTTTCGATGACGACGCCCTTCGGCGCGACGTGCAGACCCGGCCAGAACACCTCCGAGGCGTGGCACATCGAGCAGCGGCCCATGACGGTGTCCGTCACCTCCTGGAAACCCGGGGCGGCGGCGAAGCGCGCCTCCGTCGCGGTCATCTGCGCGTCCTCCTCGGCGATGCCGCGCGCCGGCGTCTGCGACAGCCAGACGATCGCGATGAAGATGATCGCCGTCGCCGGCCAGGTCCAGATCGGGTCGCCGGCGCGGGCGTGGCGGGTGTTGAAGTAATGCCGGATGGTCACGCCCATCAGGAAGACGAGGCTCGCGATGATCCAGTTGTACTCGGTCGCGAAGGCGAGCGGGTAGTGGTTCGACAGCATCAGGAACAGCACCGGCAGGGTGAGGTAGTTGTTGTGGGTCGAGCGCAGCTTGGCGATCCGGCCGTATTCCGGGCCGGGCGTGCCGCCGGCCTTCAGCACCTCGACGACCTTCTTCTGATTTGGAATGATGATGAAGAAGACGTTCGCCGTCATGATCGTCGCGGTGAAGGCGCCGAGATGCAGCAGCGCCGCGCGCCCGGTGAAGACCTGGGTGTAGGCCCAGGACATCGCCACGATGACGCCGAAGAGCAGCACCATCAGCAGCGTCGGGCTGTGGCCGAGGCGGGACTTGCACAGTAGGTCGTAGACCACCCAGCCGAGCGCGATCGAGGCGGCCGAGATCGCGATCGCCACCGGCACCGACACGTCGAGCACGGTGCGGTCGATCAGAAAGAGCTCGGCGCCCGCCCAGTAGACGATGGCAAGCAGCGCCGCTCCGGAGAGCCAGGTCGCGTAGCTCTCCCACTTGAACCAGGTGAGGTGCTCGGGCATCCGCTCGGGCGCCACGTTGTATTTCGTGACGTGGTAGAAGCCGCCGCCATGGACCTGCCATTCCTCGCCTTGGGCGCCGGCCGGCATCCCCGGGCGCTTCTGCAGGCCGAGGTCGAGGGCGACGAAGTAGAACGACGAGCCGATCCAGGCGATGGCGGTGATCACGTGGAGCCAGCGGACCGCAAACTCGATCCAGTCCCATAGAACGGCGAAGTCGTGCATGAGCCTCTCCTGCGGCTGAACCGGCGCACCATGGCACGGCAGCGGTTTCGCGCATATCCGGGGCAATCGCCGATCAGTTTCAAGCGGCTTTTGAAAATGCTACCCTGGCCCATGTCCTACGTGAACAACGTGCGCATGTTCGTGCGGGTCTACGAGCTCGGCAGCATCTCGGCGGCCGGGCGCGACCAGCGCGTCTCGGCGGCGGTGGCGAGCGCGCGGCTCGCGGAGCTCGAGAAGCATCTCGGCGTGCGGCTCTTCAACCGCACCACCCGCAGCCTGCAGCCGACGGAGCACGGCAGCGTGTTCTACAAGGGCGCGGTGAAGATCCTCGAGACCATCGAGGAGGCCGAAGCCGCGGTCGCCGACATCTCCCGCCGCCCACGCGGCTCGATCCATGTCGCGGCGCCCTTGGGGATCGGCAAGCGGCTGATCGCGCCGCTGGTCCCTGCGTTCAAGGACCTCTACCCCGGCATCGACGTGCGGCTGCGCCTCTCCGACCGCAAGCTCGACATGATGGCCGAGGGGCTCGACGTCGCCTTCGTGCTCGGCGCGCTGGAGGATTCGGCGCTCCGGGTGCGGGTGGTGGCCGACTGCCGCCGCGTCCTCTGCGCCGCGCCCGCCTATCTCGAGAGCCACGGCACGCCGGCGGCGCCCGCGGACCTCGTGACCCAGCGCCACAACTGCCTGCTCCTGCGCTTCCCCGGCGCGCGGGAGTTCCACTGGACGCTGACGACTCCGGCCGGCGCGCAGCGGATCGACGTTGCGGGCAACCTCGAATCGGACGACGGCGACGTGCTGACCGGCTGGGCGCTCGGCGGGCGGGGCATCGTGCTGAAACCGGTCTTCGAGATCGCCGAGCACCTCATCTCGGGCGCGCTCGTCCCCGTGCTGCCCGAGGCGCCGCCCCTCGACATCCAGCTCGCCTGCCTGTTCCCGCACCGGCGGCTGCAGGACCCGAAGAGCCGGCTTTTCATCGACTTCATCGTGACGGCCTGCCGTCGCGAGCTCGCCGCCACCCTCGTCCGGCTGCCGCCGTCGCTCGCCGCACCGCTGGGATCGGCTGCTCCAGACACAGCTCTTTCAGGAATTTCTTGAAACCGGGCGGCATTCCCTTGCGCTACTGTGACATTGCAGGCGACGCGAGGAGGGCCGGATGGTCGAGCGCTACATCCGAGACATGCACGGCTACGGCGGCCGTCCGCCCCAGGCCGACTGGCCGGGCGGTGCAAGGATCGCGGTGCAGGTCGTCCTCAACTACGAGGAGGGCGGCGAGAACTGCGTCCTGCACGGCGACGCCGCCTCCGAGGCCTTCCTGAGCGAGATCGTCGGCGCGCTGCCCTGGCCGGGCCAGCGCCACTGGAGCATGGAGTCGATCTACGAATACGGCGCCCGCGCCGGCTTCTGGCGGCTCCGGGACATGATGGGCGCCCGCGACATCCCCGTGACGGTCTACGGCATCGCGACCGCGCTCGCCCGCTCGCCGGCGCAGGTCGCGGCGATGCAGGAGGCGGGCTGGGAGATCGCCTCGCACGGGCTGAAGTGGATCGACTACCGCGACCACGCGCCCGAGGCCGAGCGCGCAGACATGGAGGCCGCGATCCGGCTGCACGCGGAGGTGACCGGCGAGCGGCCGCTCGGCTGGTACACCGGCCGCTGCTCGGCGCGCACGGTCGACCTCGCGACGGAGATGGGCGGCTTCGCCTATGTCGCTGACAGTTACGCCGACGACCTGCCCTACTGGCGCGAGCATGCCGGGCGGCAGCAGCTCATCGTGCCCTACACGCTCGATGCCAACGACATGCGCTTCGGCACGCCGCAGGGCTTCAATTCGGGCGACCAGTTCTTCGCCTATCTCAGGGACAGCTTCGACACCCTTTATGCCGAAGGCGCGGCGGGCAGCCCGAAGATGCTGTCCGTCGGCCTGCACTGCCGGCTCGTCGGCCGCCCCGGCCGCGCCGCGGCGCTGGCGCGCTTCCTCGACTACGCCCGCGGCCACGACCGCGTCTGGTTCGCGACCCGGCTCGACATCGCCCGCCACTGGGCCGAGCGGCACCCGGCGCCAGAGCCCGGCGAGCGACCCTCGACGATGGAACGCGACGCCTTCGTCGCCCGCTTCGGCGGGGTCTTCGAGCACAGCCCGTGGATCGCGGAAGCCGCCCACGCGCTCGAGCTCGGCCCCGCCCACGACACCGCGACCGGCGTGCACAACGCGCTGGCGCGGGTGTTCCGCGCGGCCTCCGACGCGGAGCGGCTGGGTGTCCTGCGCGCTCACCCGGATCTCGCCGGCAAGCTCGCCGCGGCGAAGCGGCTGACCCCCGAATCGAGCCAGGAGCAGGCCTCCGCCGGCCTCGACGCGCTGACCGACGCCGAGCGTGCCCGCTTCACCGAGCTCAACGCCACCTACGTCGAGCGCTTCGGCTTCCCCTTCATCATCGCGGTCCGCGGGCTGACGAAGGACGACATCCTCGCCGCCTTCGAGCGCCGGATCGGGAACGACCGCGCCACCGAGTTCGCCACCGCCTGCCGCCAGGTCGAACGCATCGCGCTCCTGCGCCTGCGCGACATGCTGCCGGAGTGAGCTGTTGACGCAGCACCCGCCCATTAAGCCGAGAGGGTCGAGCCGATGAACGAGGTCCACCGCCCCGGAGCCGGGGCCCCCGCGGCAAGGGAGGAAGCCCCGCGCCGCTACTACGCGCCCCGTGGCGGGTTGCCCGGCCAGGAGGCGCTCCACACCGGCCGCGCCGTCTTCACCGAGGCCTATGTCGTGATCCCCCGCGGCGTGATGGCCGACATCGTCACGAGCGCCCTGCCCTTCTGGGAGCAGACCCGCGCCTGGATCATCGCCCGGCCGCTCTCGGGCTTCGCCGAGACCTTCGCCCAGTACGTCATGGAAGTCGCCCCCGGCGGCGGCAGCGAGCGGCCCGAGCCCGACCCGGCCGCCGAGGCCGCGCTCTTCGTCGCCGAGGGCTCGGCCGCCCTGACCCTCGCCGGCCGCAGCCACACCCTCGAGCCCGGCGGCTTCGCCTACATCCCGCCCGCCACCGAGTGGAGCCTCCGCAACCGCGGCGACGGCTTCGTGCGGTTCCACTGGATCCGCAAGGCCTACGAGTCGGTCCCGGGCCTCGGCCTCCCCGACCCGGTCGTCGTCAACGAGCGCGACATCGCGCCGACGCCGATGCCCGACACCCAAGGCGCCTGGGCGACCACCCGCTTCGTCGACCCGGCCGACCTGCGCCACGACATGCACATGACGATCGTCACCCTCGAGCCGGGCGGGGTCATCCCGTTCGAGGAGACCCACGTCATGGAGCACGGCCTCTACGTGCTCGAGGGCAAGGCAGTCTACAAACTCAACCGCGACTGGGTCGAGGTCGAGGCCGGCGACTTCATGTGGCTGCGCGCCTTCTGCCCGCAGGCCTGCTACGCCGGCGGGCCGGGGCGCTTCCGCTACCTGCTCTACAAGGACGTGAACCGCCACCCCCGTCTCGCGCCGCCGGGCCGCTGACGATGTGCCGCTGACGATGGACCGGACGATCCGCACCGAGCCGCTGACGGCCGAGACCTTCGCCCCCTTCGGCGACGTCATCGAGCCCCGGGGCACGAGCCATCCGATCAACGCCGGCATGGTCGACCGCTTCACCGACCTCGCCCGGCTCGACTTCGCGGACGGCGGCCGTCCCGGCATCTCGCTCGGCCTCGGCCGGCCCTACCGCCTGCCCCACCGGCTCGACCTCGTCGAGCGCCACCCGCTCGGCTCGCAGGCCTGGATGCCGCTCGGGCCCGACCCCTTCCTCGTCGTCGTCGCCCCCGACGAGGGCGGCACGCCGGGGCGGCCGCGGGCCTTCCTCACCGCGCCCGGCCAGGGCGTGAACTACCTGCGCGGCACCTGGCACGGCGTGCTGACGCCGCTCGACCGCCCGCAGAGCTTCCTGATCGTCGACCGCCTCGGGCCGGGCGACAACCTGGAGGAATACAGGTTCCCGGAGACGTGGACCGTCAAGGCGGCCTGAAGGCGCGAAGACGCCAAGGGCCGGAGCGGGACCTGGGTCCCGACCCCAACCGAACCCAACGGAGAGACATCGATGGCCGTACTTCACTCGGTCGGCACGCCCGAGCAATTGCGCGACCCCGACTACATGCCGCCACTCGCCCAGGCGGTTCCGCTCGGCATCCAGCACGTGCTGGCCATGTTCATCAGCAACGTGACGCCGGCGATCATCGTCGCGACCGCGACGGGCTTCGGCTTCGGCACGCCGGGGGTCGGCGACCTCGTCGTGATGATCCAGATGTCGATGCTCTTCGCCGGCATCGCGACGCTGCTGCAGACCATCGGCATAGGCCCCGTCGGCGCCCGGCTGCCGATCGTCCAGGGCACGAGCTTCGCCTTCCTGCCGGTGATGATCCCGCTCGTCGCCGGCCAGGGCGTTGAGGCGATGGCCGCCGTGATGGGCGGCGTGCTCGCGGGCGGCCTCGTCCATACCGCGCTCGCGCCGTTCGTCGGGAAGATCCGCTTCGCGCTGCCGCCGCTCGTCACCGGCCTCGTCGTGGTGATGATCGGCCTCGCTCTGGTGCGCGTCGGCATCCAGTATGCCGCCGGCGGCGTGCCGCGCATCGGCACCGAGGAATACGGCTCGGCCCGGAGCTGGGGCGTCGCGCTCTTCGTCGTCGCCGTCACCCTCTGCGTCAAGTTCTACATGCGCGGCCTCTGGTCGATCGCCGCCGTGCTCATCGGCCTGATCGCGGGCTACGTGCTCGCCTTCGCGCTCGGCATGGTCGACCTCGCCCCGGTCGGCCGCGCCGGCGTCGTCTCGCTGCCAAGCCCCTTCCACTTCGGCATCCAGTTCACCACGGCCGCGGTCATCGGCTTCAGCCTCATGGCAGTGATCTCCGCAATCGAGACGGTGGGCGACGTGTCGGGCATCACCAAGGGCGGCGCCGGCCGCGAGGCGACCGACCGGGAAATCAAGGGCGCGACCTATGCCGATGGCGTCGGGACCGCCGTCGCCGGCCTCTTCGGCGCCCTGCCCAACACCTCGTTCAGTCAGAACGTGGGCCTGATCGCGATGACCGGCGTGATGAGCCGGCATGTCGTGACCATCGGCGCGATCTTCCTGATCCTCTGCGGCCTCCTGCCCAAGGTCGGCGCGGTCATCACCACGGTGCCGATCGAGGTGCTCGGTGGCGGCGTCATCGTCATGTTCGGCATGGTCGTGGCCGCCGGCATCAACATGCTGTCGGACGTCGACTGGAACCGGCGCAACATGGTGATCTTCGCGGTGGCGCTCTCCCTCGGCCTCGGCCTGCAGCTCGAGCCCGGCGCACTCCAGCACCTGCCCGACACGCCGCGCATCCTGCTCACCTCGGGCCTGCTGCCGGCGGCGTTCATAGCGATCACGCTGAACCTGCTCCTGCCCGAGGAACTCGCCGCTGAGGCGACCGAGGAGGTCTCCGGCGGCTGGGCGGGCCACGGCACCGG
>SKOX01000226.1 GCA_007119835.1 Paracoccaceae bacterium | reverse complement strand
GTGGGCCTGGAGCTTGGCGGCAAGGACCCCGGCTACGTCATGGAGGACGCCGACATCGACTGGGCGGTCGACGTGCTGATGGACGGCGCGATGTACAACGCCGGCCAGTGCTGCTGCGGGATCGAGCGCATCTACGTCCACCACCGCCACTTCGACGACTTCGTCGGGAAGGCGGTCGCCTGGACGAATGCGCTGAAGCTCGGCAATCCCTTCGAGGCGGAGACGACGCTCGGCCCGATGGCGAACGTCCGGTTCGCAAAAGCCGTGCGCGAGCAGACTGCCGAGGCCGTCGCCGCAGGCGCCGAGCCCCTGATCGAGCGCCAGAACTTCCCCCAGGACGACGGCGGCGCCTACCTCATGCCGCAGGTTCTCGTGAACGTCGACCACGCGATGCGGGTGATGAAGGAGGAGAGCTTCGGCCCCGTGGTCGGCATCATGCCGGTGCGGGACGACGAGGAGGCGCTCGCGCTGATGAACGACTGCGACTACGGCCTCACCGCCTCGCTCTGGACCGCGGACCCGGACCGGGCGCTTGCGCTCGGCCGGCGGATCGAGACCGGCACCGTCTTCCTCAACCGGGCCGACTACGTCGACCCGGCCGTCTGCTGGACCGGCTGCAAGGACACCGGGCGCGGCGGCGCGATGTCGGTCCTCGGCTATCACGCGGTCACGCGGCCGCGGTCCTTTCACCTCAGAAAGGTCAAGGCATGATCCCCGTCGCCAACTGGTCCTATCCGACCGCGATCCGGTTTGGGGCCGGCCGCATCGCGGAGCTTGCGGACGCCTGCGAACAGGCGGACATCCGGCGGCCGCTTCTGGTGACCGACAGCGGGCTCGCGGCGATGGAGATCACGGGCCGCGCCCTCGACATCCTCGGGGCGGCGGGCCTCGGCCGCGCGCTCTTCGCCGAGGTCGACCCCAACCCCAACGAGAAGAACCTCGCAGCAGGGTGCGAGGCCTACCGCGCCGGCGGCCATGACGGCGTCGTGGCCTTCGGCGGCGGCTCGGGGCTCGACCTTGGCAAGATGGTCGCCTTCATGTCGGGCCAGACGCGCCCGCTGTGGGATTTCGAGGACATCGGCGACTGGTGGACGCGAGCGGATCCTTCGGGCATCGCGCCGATCGTCGCGGTGCCGACGACCGCCGGAACCGGCTCGGAAGTCGGTCGCGCCAGCGTCATCACCAACGCCGAAACCCACGTGAAGAAGATCATCTTCCACCCGAAGGTCCTGCCCACCGTCGTCATCATGGACCCCGAGCTCACCGTGGGCATGCCCCGGTGGATCACGGCGGGCACCGGCATGGACGCCTTCGCCCACTGCCTCGAGGCCTATTGCTCGCCGCACTACCACCCGATGAGCCACGGGATCGCGCTCGAGGGGTTGAGGCTCGTCAACGGATACCTGCCCCGTGCCTATGCCGACGGCGCCGATCTCGAGGCGCGGGCGCAGATGATGTCGGCCGCCGCGATGGGCGCGGTCGCGTTTCAGAAGGGCCTCGGCGCGATCCACGCGCTCTCGCACCCGGTCGGGGCGGTCTACGACACCCACCACGGCACGACGAACGCGGTCGTCATGCCTGCGGTGCTGCGCTTCAACCGCCCGGCGGTGGAGGAGAAGCTTGCGGCGGCGGCGGCTTACCTGGGTCTCGAGGGAGGGTTCGACGGTTTTGCCGCCCGCGTGGACGAGCTCAACGCGACCTTCGGTATCCTGGAAGGGCTCGCCACGCTCGGGGTCGAGAGGGCGCGCCTCGACGACCTGACCGCCATGGCACTGGACGACCCCAGCGTGGGTGGCAATCCGGTCCAGATGACCCCGGAAAACACGCGGGAGCTTTTTGTCGCCGCGATGTGACAGGCTGGCCCGAAGCCGCGCGGCCGGGCCGAGAGGTCTCGACCGGCTGGTTGATGCTGGGGATCGTCAGGGGCCCGGATCTGACGGCTTCGTCTGCACGAACTTCTCCATCGCCTGCCGGTCGAGCATCCGGGTCCGCCGTCCGGGAGGCCCGGCGGCCGGAGCTCGTGGCCCAAGACAATGTTGTTGGTGACGGGGAGGGCAGGGGCAGCGCGAGCGTCTCCTAGATCGTCGCGATCCGGGGGCCTTGGCCCTGCTTCGGCGATGTGAAGTGCGCCCGCACGCCTCGGGAGGCGGATCGCGCTCTCGTCGGGCGCCAGCCGCCGCAGGACCGTCGTCACGTGCCGGGCGGCCGGCGCGTCTCGACCCAGCGCGTCGCCTGCTCGTGGGCGTGGGCGACCTGCAGCAGGCTGAACTCGCCGCGCGACGGCGCCCAGATCTGCAACCCCATCGGCAGCCCCTGAGGCCCGAAGCCCGCCGGCACGCTGATCGCCGGGCAGCCCGACATCGTCACCGGGATCATCACCTCCATCCATCGATGGTAGGTGTCCATCGTCCGCCCCGCGATCTCCCGCGGCCAGTCGGTTTCGATGGGGAAGGGGAAGACCTGGCCGCCGGGCAGGAGCAGGTAGTCGAACCGCTCGAAAAGCCGCAGCACCTGCGCGTACCAGGCCGTCCGTACCGCCGACGCCTCTGCCACCGCGAAGGCCGGGAGGCGCAGGCCCTCCTCGACCTCCCAGACCGCCTCGGGCTTCATGCGCTCGGGGTGCGCCTCGTAAACCGGCGCCAGCGAAGCGCCCGCCTGCCAGTGCCTGAGCGTCTTCCACGCCTGGAAGACCGGCTCAAACGAGCCCTCGAGCCGCGCCGGCTCCACGTGCGCGCCGAGACCCTCGAAGACCCGTGCTGCCGCCTCGCTGATCTCGAGCACTCCCGGCTCGGTCGCGATATGCCCCTCGAGATCGCCGAGCCAGCCGAAGCGGACCCCCTGCATCGGCCGTGCCAACGGGCCGCGGAAGGCCTCCGGATCGTCAGTGAGCGCCAGCGGCGCCCGCGGGTCGGGCCCGGCTAGGGTCGCGAGCAGCGCCGCGAGGTCTTCGACGCTCCGCGCCATCGGCCCCGAGACCGTCAGCCGCGCGTTGAACGCCTCCTCGACCTGATCGACAACGCGACCGAGCGTCGGTCTGAGCCCGAAGAGGTTGTTGAACGCTGCCGGGTTGCGCAGCGAGCCGGCATGGTCGCTTCCGTCGGCCACCGGCAGCATCCGCAGCGCGAGCGCCACCGCAGCCCCGCCGCTCGACCCGCCTGCCGTCCGCCCTGGATCGTAAGGGTTGCGCGTCGCGCCGAACACGGCGTTGTAGGTGTGCGAGCCGAGGCCGAACTCCGGCACGTTGGTCTTGCCAAGGAAGATCGCGCCCGCCGCCCGCATCCGCGCCACGTGCGGCGCGTCCGCCTCGGCGATCCGGTCGGCGAAGACGGGAGAGCCTTGCGTGAAGGCGAGCCCGGCGGCGGCCGTCGTGTCCTTCACCGCGTGCGGCATCCCGTGCATCCAGCCCGCGACCTCGCCACGCGACAACGCCGCATCCGCCCGCGCCGCCTCGGCCAGCAGATCGTCCTCCGGCCGCAGCGCCACCACCGCGTTCGCCGCGCCGTTCCGGGCCGCGATCGCGTCGAGCGTCGCGCGCATCACCTCGACGCAGGAGATCGCCCGCGTCCGGATCGCACGGGAAAGATCGACGGCCGACATTTCGGTGATCTGCATGTGCGGTCTCCCCTCGGCCCTTCCCGCACGTGGTAAGCCGGCAGACCCGCCGCCGCAAATGCGTTCTCGCCCGCCTCTGGCCGCTGCGGCCCGGGCGTGCCACACTCGTGACGCGCCTGGGCGCCGGTCCGGGTCGGACCACGAGGGAGGTACCGTCATGACGAAAGCCCGCCGCGGGCTCGCGCTCGTCGCAGCACTCCTCGCCGCCACGGCCCCTCAGGCCCTGGCCGAGGCGCCGGCCCAGCCCGAGCACACCCGGGCGATCGCCGAGCGCCAGTCGGTCACGGCGGAGACCCACATGGTGGCCGCCGCCCACCCGCTTGCGACGGAGGCCGGCCTCGCGATCCTCGAAGCCGGCGGGACGGCGGCGGATGCGGCGGTCGCCGTCCAGCTCGTCCTCAACCTCGTCGAGCCGCAGAGCTCCGGTCTCGGCGGCGGCGGCTTCGTGGTGCACTGGAGTGCCGAGAACGCGCGGCTGGCCACCTATGACGGCCGGGAGCGCGCGCCGCTCGAGGCCGACGAGACCTACTGGCTCGACGAGGACGGCGAGCCGGTCGACTTCTGGGACGCGGTCGTCGGCGGCCGCTCGGTCGGCGTGCCCGGCACGCCCATGCTGCTCGAGACCCTGCACGCGCGCCACGGCCGCCTCGATTGGGCCGCGCTCGTCCAGCCCGCCATCGACCTTGCCGAGGAAGGCTTCGAGGTGAGCTCGCGGCTCGCCGGTGCCATCGCCGATGCGCGCGAACTCGACCGCTTCGATGAGACCCGCGCCTACTTCTTCGATGCGGACGGCGCTCCGCTCGAGGCCGGCACCATCCTGCAGAACCCCGCCTTCGCCGAGACCCTGCGGCTCTACGCGGCCGAGGGCGCGCGGCCCTTCTACGCCGGCGAGATCGCCGAGGCGATCGTCGAGGCCGTGCGCACCGAGGAGAACAACGGCATCCTCACCATCGAGGACATGACCGCCTACGAGGTCGTCGAGCGCGAGCCGGTCTGCATCGAGTACCGCGGCCGCGACGTCTGCGGCATGGGCCCGCCTTCGTCGGGCGCGCTGACCATCGGCCAGATCCTCGGGATGCTCGAGGCGTTCGACTTGCCCGGCATGGGGCCTGGCATGGAGGCGAACCACCTGTTCCTCGAGGCCTCGCGTCTCGCCTTCGCCGACCGCGCCCTCTACATGGCCGACAGCGATTACGTGGACATGCCCGAGGGCTTGCTAGACCGCGACTACCTCGCGGAGCGCGCGGCCCTGATCGATCCCGAGCGCTCGATGGGCCGGGCGGAGGCGGGCGAGCCGCCCTGGGAGGCGGCGCGGCTGCTCGCGCCCGACGCGCCGCGGCCGCGGGAAGGCACGACGCACTTCGTCATCGCGGATGCCGACGGCAACATGGTCTCGGCCACCACCACCATCGAAACCGGTTTCGGCAGCCGGGTGATGACGAACGGCTTCCTGCTCAACAACGAGCTCACCGACTTCTCGCGTGCGCCCCGGGACGAGGAGGGACGCCCGATCGCCAATCGCGTCGAAGGCGGCAAGCGGCCGCGCTCGTCGATGGCGCCGACGGTGGTGCTCGAGGACGGTCGCCCGCTGCTGCTGTCGGGGTCGCCCGGCGGCATTGCGATCATCCCCTACACCGCCTGGTCGGTCATCCGCATCCTCGACTGGGAGATGGAACCTCAGGAGGCCATCGACCAGCGGCACCTCGTCAACTTCAACGGCCCGACCGGGATCGAGGCGGGCCCCGAGGCGGAGGTGCTTGCCGAGGCGCTCGAGGCGCTCGGCCATGACACCGACATCCGCGACCTCAACTCCGGCCTGCACGTCATCCGCATCGAGAACGGCCGCCTGACCGGCGCGGCCGACAAGCGCCGTGAAGGCGTCGCGGCGGGCGACTGAGGGGCCGCGCCCGCCGGAGCCGTGTTTCGCGCTTGTTCCGGAGTATGGCCTTTCATCGAATGGTTGGGAGGTGTCCACGCGTGGACACCTCCCGAAGGGGCCGCTGGCCGCCTACTCGATGACCGCGCAGGCAATGCGCCCGCCGGCGTCGCCCGCAGGCTGGCTCTCGTAATCGTCCGGCTCCTCGTGAATCAGGAGCGAGCGGCCCCGGATGCCGTTCTCCCCATCGAACTGCACCATGTGGTTGTAGACCTCGGCCCGGAGCAGGCCCGAGGCCGGGACGAACTGGTTCGGCATGTCGCCGGCGTGCGGCCCTCCCTCGACGAAGAAGCCATGCTCGGCATCCGTCGGGTCGAAATGCCCGCCTGCGCTCATGAAGTCGTCCTCGGGGTCGCACACCCCCTCCTCGTGGATGTGAAAGCCGATCCACCGCTCCGGCGGCAGCCCCTCGACGTTGACGTCGATCAGTACCCCGCCCGCCGGTACCTCGCGGATGGCCGCAGCACCGACTTCCTCGCCTTCCCGGTTGATGAAGGTCGCCGGCAGCACCTCGGGTTCCACGCCGGGGCCGGCTTCGGCCGGGTCGTCGGGAGTTTCCGGAGCCGCTTCGGGGGCCGTCTGCGCTGGAGCATCCTGCGCGACGGCTTCATCGTCCTGGAGCACCTCGAGGTCGGCTGCGAAACCATCCTCCTGGGCGCCTGCGGGCGCGGCGAGCATTGCGGCAAGCGCCAGTGCGGCGAGCGAGGGACCTCCCCTCGGGTCGGTGCGGAGTGTGGGCATGAAATGCCTCCTTCTTGCTGCTTCGGGGTCGTGTCGGTTGTGGAACAACAGGGATCGCCGCCGTCCTGTTCCCTTCCGGCACGATGGCGGGACTGTCATCCCGTGAGGCTGCGCGGAAGTCCTCGTTTAGCCTGTTGACATCCCCGGTGCCGGCCCATAGTTTCCGCGCGCTCGGAAGGGGGTCATGCCCTCCTTGCGAATAGCCAAAACCAAGCGGTCACGACTCGGGCGTTCGCCCCAGTCCTCTGGAATTCTGCCGCAGCGGGGCCAGGCGCCCCGTCGCGGCGCATTTGGCGTTCCGCAGGGCGGGGCGCCGGGACCCGTGAAAGCGGGCTCAGCAAAGCCCCCGCGGCGAAGCGGGCGAAACGAACGGTTGTAGACGGGAAGTCCGAATGCCAACGATCCAGCAGCTGATCCGCAACCCGCGGCAGCCCAAAGTCAAGCGCCAGAAGGCGATCCACCTGCAGGGCAATCCGCAGAAGCGGGGCGTCTGCACGCGCGTCTACACCACGACGCCCAAGAAGCCGAACTCGGCGATGCGAAAGGTCGCGAAGGTTCGCCTGACGAACGGCTTCGAGGTGATCTCCTACATTCCGGGCGAGAGCCACAATCTTCAGGAGCACTCGGTGGTCCTGATCCGCGGCGGCCGCGTGAAGGATCTTCCCGGCGTTCGCTATCACATCCTGCGCGGCGTGCTCGACACCCAGGGCGTCAAGAACCGCCGCCAGCGCCGCTCGAAGTACGGCGCGAAGCGTCCGAAATAAGGAGACTGGGACATGTCGCGTCGTCACCGCGCAGAAAAGCGTGAGATCCTGCCGGACGCCAAGTTCGGCGACCGCGTGCTCACGAAGTTCATGAACAACCTGATGTACGACGGCAAGAAGTCCGCCGCCGAGTCGATCGTCTACGGGGCGATGGACCGGGTCGAGCAGAAGCTTCGCCGCGCGCCGATCGAGGTCTTCCACGAGGCCCTCGACAACATCAAGCCGTCCGTCGAGGTCCGTTCCCGGCGGGTCGGCGGCGCGACCTACCAGGTGCCGGTCGAGGTGCGCCCCGAGCGCCGTGAGGCTCTGGCGATCCGCTGGCTGATCGACTCGAGCCGCAAGCGGAACGAGAACACCATGGAAGAGCGCCTCGCCGCCGAACTGATGGACGCGGCGAACATGCGCGGCACGGCCGTGAAGAAGCGCGAAGACACTCACAAGATGGCCGATGCCAACAAGGCGTTCAGCCACTACCGCTGGTAAAGGACTGAGACTTATGCCCCGCGATTATCCCCTCGAGCGCTACCGCAATTTCGGTATCATGGCGCATATCGACGCCGGAAAGACGACGACGACCGAGCGGATCCTGTTCTATACCGGCAAGAGCCACAAGCTCGGCGAGGTCCATGACGGCGCTGCCACCATGGACTGGATGGAGCAGGAGCAGGAGCGGGGTATCACCATCACCTCGGCCGCGACCACGACCTTCTGGCAGCGCCAGGAGGACCCGGGTCTCTCCGGCATGGACGATACCAAGTTCCGCTTCAACATCATCGACACGCCGGGCCACGTCGATTTCACCATCGAGGTGGAGCGTTCGCTCGCCGTGCTCGACGGCGCGGTCTGCGTGCTCGACGCCAACGCCGGCGTCGAGCCCCAGACCGAGACCGTCTGGCGCCAGGCCGACCGCTACAAGGTGCCGCGCATCGTCTTCGTCAACAAGATGGACAAGATCGGCGCCGACTTCTTCAACTGCGTGCGGATGATCAAGGACCGCACCGGCGCGACGCCGTGCCCGGTGCAGATGCCGATCGGCGCGGAGACCGCGCTCGAGGGCGTTGTCGATCTCGTCACCATGGAGGAGTGGGTCTGGCAGGGCGAGGATCTCGGTGCGTCCTGGATCCGTCAGCCGATCCGTGCCGAACTCGCCGACAAGGCCGCCGAGATGCGGACCGAGATGATCGAGATCGCGGTCGAGATGGACGACGACGCGATGGCCGCCTATCTCGACGGCAACGAGCCGGACGTCGACACGCTCCGCCGCCTGATCCGCAAGGGCACGCTGTCGATGAGCTTCGTGCCGGTGATCTGCGGCTCGGCCTTCAAGAACAAGGGCGTGCAGCCGATGCTGAACGCCGTGATCGACTACCTGCCGGGCCCGCTCGACGTGCCGGCCTACATGGGTTTCCTGCCGGACGACGAGACCGAGACGCGCAACGTCGAGCGCCGTGCCGACGACGCCGCGCCGTTCTCCGGCCTCGCCTTCAAGATCATGAACGACCCGTTCGTCGGCTCGCTCACCTTCACGCGCATCTACTCGGGCACGATGAAGAAGGGCGACAACCTTCTCAACTCCACCAAGGGGAAGAAGGAGCGTGTCGGCCGCATGATGATGATGCACTCGAACTCCCGCACGGAGATCGACGAGGCCTTCGCGGGCGACATCATCGCGCTCGCCGGCCTCAAGGAGACGACGACCGGCGACACGATCTGCGATCCGCAGAAGCCGGTGGTGCTCGAGACCATGTCCTTCCCCGAGCCGGTGATCGAGATCGCGGTCGAGCCGAAGACCAAGGCCGACCAGGAGAAGATGTCCCAGGCGCTCCAGCGCCTCGCGGCCGAGGACCCGTCCTTCCGCGTCGAGACCGATCGCGAGAGTGGCCAGACCATCATGAAGGGCATGGGCGAGCTCCATCTCGACATCCTGGTCGACCGCATGAAGCGCGAGTTCAAGGTCGAGGCGAATATCGGCGCGCCGCAGGTGGCCTACCGCGAGACGATCAGCCGCCGCGCCGAGATCGACTACACGCACAAGAAGCAGACCGGCGGCTCGGGCCAGTTCGCGCGGATCAAGCTCGAGATCGAGCCGACCGAGCCGGGCGAGGGCTACTCGTTCGAGTCGAAGATCGTCGGAGGCGTGGTGCCGAAGGAATATATCCCCGGCGTCGAGAAGGGCATCCAGTCGGTGATGGACTCGGGTCCTCTCGCGGGCTTCCCCGTCATCGATTTCAAGGTCGCCCTCGTCGACGGCGCCTACCACGATGTCGACTCGTCGGTTCTCGCCTTCGAGATCGCGGCGCGGCAGGCGATGCGCGACGGGCTGAAGAAGGCGGGCGCGAAGCTTCTGGAGCCCATCATGAAGGTCGAGGTGGTGACGCCCGAGGAGTATACCGGCTCGATCATCGGCGACCTCACGTCGCGCCGGGGTCAGGTCCAAGGGCAGGACACACGGGGCAACGCGATCACGATCAACGCGATGGTGCCGCTGGCCAACATGTTCGGCTACATCAACAACCTGCGCTCGATGTCTTCCGGGCGGGCTGTGTTCACGATGCAGTTCGACCATTACGAGCCGGTCCCGCAGAACATCTCCGAGGAAATCCAGGCGAAGTTCGCCTGATTGAATGACGGGCGGGCTGAACGCCCCGCCCCCGACAGGACAGGAGCGCACAAGATGGCGAAGGCGAAATTCGAGCGGACGAAGCCGCATGTGAACGTGGGCACGATCGGCCACGTCGACCACGGCAAGACGACGCTGACCGCGGCGATCACCAAGTATTTCGGCGACTTCAAG
>SKOX01000117.1 GCA_007119835.1 Paracoccaceae bacterium | reverse complement strand
GCCAAGAAAGCACTGACCATGCCCGAGTTCACCGAGGAGGAAACCATGGCGCTGCCCGCCGTGATGCGCGCGCTGGCGCCCGAGATGGAGCGCATCGGCTGGGACCGGCCGCTCGCGGCCCTCACCCAGAACGACATGCACCGGCTCATCGTCACCACGATCGAGGCCTTCCGGATCGAGATGATCGCGATCGCGAAGGACACGGAGATCCCGTTCTAATGCTGGACTTCAACCATCGCCCCTCAATCGCCGAGCGCGTCAACGCGCTCGTCGATGCTGCGCTGGAGGCCGAACGGTCGGCGACGCCGCCGCGCGACTACCTCGGCGGCTCGCGCCTCGGCCATTCCTGCGAGCGGGCGCTGCAGTTCGAGTTCACCGCCACGCCGAAGGACGAGGGCGCGGACTTCGGCGGGCAGACCCTGCGCATCTTCGCGATCGGGCATGCGCTCGAGGATCTGGCCATCCGCTGGCTGCGGGCCGCCGGGCTCGACCTCTACACCCGCAAGGCGGACGGCGGGCAGTTCGGCTTCGCCGTCGCCGGCGGCCGCATCCGCGGCCATGTCGACGGCATCATCGCCGCCGCTCCCGCCGCCCTCGGACTGCGCGTGCCCGCGCTCTGGGAGTGCAAGACCATGAACGCGAAGAACTGGCGCGCCTGCGTGAAGGACGGCGTCACCAAGGCCAAGCCGGTCTACGCCGCCCAGGTCGCGCTCTACCAGGCGTATATGGAGCCCATGGTGCCCGGCATCTCGCAGGCGCCGGCGCTCTTCACTGCGATCAACAAGGACACCGCCGAGCTCCACCACGAGCTCGTGCCCTTCGACGCCGCGCTGGCGCAGCGGATGTCCGACCGCGGCGTGCGCATCCTGCAGGCGACGGACGCCGGCGAGCTGCTGCCGCGCGTCGCCACCACCCGCGAGTTCGTCGACTGCCGCTTCTGCGCCTGGGCCGAGCGCTGCTGGAGCCTCCCGACATGAGCAATGCGCCCACCGACCCGCCGAACCCCACGGACATTCCCCAGACCAGGGAGGAGACAAGCATGAGTGACGAGACCGAAGGCGCTGGCCCGGAGCATGACGACGCCTCGTCGCCCGACAGCCAGCCCAGGGAGAACCTGGTCCACTTCAACCCGTGGCGCGACTTCAACGACGCGGCGCCGCAGATCGACGTCTTCGGCGACGAGCCCGACCCCGAGCAGATCGCGCAGTTCATCGACGCGGTCTTCGGCTATTGCGACGGCCTGATCCCGGTCCGCAGCTTCATCGACAAGGGTCAGGGCTTCGACGGCCGGCCGCACAACATCTGGATCGAGGCGGCGGATGCCACGGCCGAGAAGATGGCCACCTTCGCCACCTGGGCCTGGCGCGAGGGGGCGGCGGTCTACGTCATCCCCGGCACCGTCGCCGCCCCCGGCCAGGCCAAGGCCGCCGAGATCCTGCGGATGCAGACCGTGGTGGTCGATCTCGACAGCGGCGACATCGCCGCGAGGCGCGCGCATCTGGAGCGGCACCTCGGCGCGCCGACCATGGTGGTCGAGAGCGGCGGCGTCACCGCCGAGGGCCAGCGCAAGTGCCACGTCTGGTGGAAGCTGAGCGAGCCGGCCGAGGGCGATGACATCCGCCGGGTCTGCCGGGCGCGCGGCGACATCGCGGCCAAGGTCGGCGGCGACCTCCACTTCCGCTCGGCGCACCAGCCGATCCGCGTCGCCGGCAGCGTCTACTACAAGAACAACCTCAAGACGCTGGTCCGGATCGTCGAGCTCAACCCGGGGCTCGAGCGCGAGCTCGACGAGTTCATCGAGGCCGTGACCGACATGCCGCCCGCACCGGGCGTCAATCTGGCGCCGGACTTCGCCACCCCGGACAAGCCGGCCATGGACAGCGTGCTGGTCCAGCCGGTGCGCGAGGGCGCGCAGGACGACTGGTCGCGCTTCGAAGGTGCCTCGGCCGCGATCGGCTACTTCATCCGCATGGTCCACGAGGGCCGGATGTCGAAGGACGAGGGCTGGGAAGGCATCTGCGGCTACAATGCCGCGATGCTGCGCCCTGCCTGGCCGGTAGAGCGGCTCAAGCGCGAGTCCGAGCGGCTCTGGGCGATCCATGTCGAGAAGTACGGGCCGCCGCTGGTCCGGCTCGACGCCCGCGCGCCTGCGCCCGACGAGATGCCGGCCTTCACCCTCGGGGCGCTGCTCGACGACCACACGCCGATGCCCGAGGACATCGTCGCGCCGCGCGTGCTGACGCCGGGTGGGCTGCTGGTGCTGGGCGGCGCGCCCAAGGTCGGCAAAAGCGACCTGGTGATCAGCTGGCTCGTGCACATGGCCGCCGGCCAGCCCTTCCTCGGTTTCACGCCGCCGCGGCCGCTGCGGATCTTCTATCTGCAGGCCGAGATCCAGTACCACTACCTGCGCGAGCGGATGCAGCAGGTCGCGCTGCCGCGCGAGGTTCTCGCTGCCGCGCGCGACAACCTGGTGGTCACGCCGAAGCTCAGGATGCTGCTGGACAACGAGGGCAGCGCGCGCGTGGCGGGTGC
>SKOX01000039.1 GCA_007119835.1 Paracoccaceae bacterium | reverse complement strand
GGTCTACGGCTGCGCCTCGCCCGAGAAGTTCGCCTCGGATTTCGTCGCGGCCTGGACCAAGGTGATGAACCTCGACCGCTTCGACCTCCGCTGATCCACCGCCTTCCGCAGCCGCTCGCCCCGCGAGCGGCTGCATCCCCGCGCTCGATCAGCCGCGGGTCTTCGCCGAAGCCAGTACCGGAGCGCGCAGCAGCCCGCCGTCTCCCAAGGATGGTCCGGGCGCCGAACGCGCACACGCCGCATCGCTCGTCGGTCGCCAGGTACACTCCCGTGCCGTCGAACGCGATGCTGCCTGTGCGGCGGCGCGTCACGTCGATGCTGGCGTCTTCCGCACCTCCGACGGTTCCCGCGGCAACTGCAGGGCACGGACGCGGTGCATCTGGCCAAACCTCCGCATGTTCAGGCGGTTCCGCTCTCGTGCAGGGGCGGCGCGCTCCGCCGCTGCCGTCTGGGGCGGCGGATAGTCGCTGCGCGTCTGCAACCGAGGCCCGGCATCGGCGTTGGGCCGCGAACCCCCAAGCCAGACGGAGGCTGTCATGCCCGAAAACGTGCGCCACCACGGCCTGAACCTGCCGCGCAACCCGCTGGAGGCGGACGAGCGGCTGAAGGGGGGCCCGCCGGAGCAGAGGCAGGACTGGCCCGGCAGCGACGCCAAGCTGAAGCCGCAGGCCGATCACGGCGAGGAAAGCTACGAGGGCGGCAACAAGCTCGCGGGGCTCAAGGCGCTGATCACCGGCGGCGACAGCGGCATCGGCCGCGCGGTTGCCATCGCTTTCGCGCGCGAGGGCGCCGACGTCGCCTTCACCTACGTAGAGGGAGAGGAGCGCGAGGACGCCGACTACACCGCAGAATGGATCGGCAAGTGCGGCCGCAAGGCGGTCGCCATCGGCACCGACCTGCGCGACCCGGCGAAGTGCCGGGAGGCGGTCGAGAAGGCGGTCTCGGACCTCGGCGGTCTCAACATTCTCGTCAACAACGCCGCCTACCACATCGAGAGCCAGGACTTCCGCGAGATCAGCCCCGAGCAGCTCGACAACACCTTCCGCACCAACATCTACGCCTACTTCTGGATGGCGCAGGAAGCGGTCAAGCACATGAAGCCGGGCGACACGATCATCAACACGGGCTCGGTCGTCGGCGCGATGCCGTATCCGCACCTGACGGACTACGCCGCGACCAAGGCCGCCAACCTGAACTTCACCAAGAACCTCGCAGCCTCGCTCGCGCCCGAGGGCATTCGGGTGAACTGCGTCGCGCCGGGCCCGGTCTGGACGCCGCTGATCGCCTCGACCCGCGACACCGAATTCGTCGGCGAGTTCGGCGGCGACACCTACTGGAAACGGCCCGCGCAGCCGATCGAGCTCGCGACGAGCTTCGTCTTCCTTGCCTCCAGCGACAGCCGCTACTTCACCGGCGAGGTTCTCTGCCCGAGTGGCTTCCCAACGACGACGCGCTGACACCACGAGCGCCGGGCGGGCCTTGGCCTCCCGGCGTTCAGGACGAAGGAGGTCCCGATGTCGGAAAGGCCCCCAGGTCTGGCGCTCTTCGATCCGGCTGCGGCAATGGCCCGGGCACTCGGCGAAGCTTGGGATAAGGCGCAGCTCGCACCGGTGCTCGACCTCCTGCCCGACCGGCTGAGCGAGGTCACCCATGCCGCCGGCGGCCCACCACATGCACGACCCGAACCAGGACCGGCCGAACCAGGACCGGCTGGTAGGCGGACTGGGAACATGGAAGGGAAGAGAACGTGAAGACCGAACAGACGGACACCGGCATCCTCGAGACCTGGACGGTCGAGGAGGTCGCGGAAGCCTTCGACCGCGGCGAGATTGCCGTCATCGACGTGCGCACGCCCCAGGAATACATGCTCGAGCACGTGTCCGGCGCGCTCCTGATGCCGATGAACGACTTCGAGCCGACCAAGCTGCCGGTGGGGGGAGAGAAGCGCCTGGTCTTCCACTGCGGCTCGGGCGCGCGCTCGGAGAAGGTGGCGCGGCGGATGCTCGAGGCGGGGCTGGGCCCGGTGGCGCACATGGAGGGCGGCTTCACCGCCTGGAAGCAGGCCAGGCGCCCCTACATCGGAACCGATCCCGCCAGCGGGGCGCCGAAGCGGGTAGAGGGTTCATCGTGATTGCCTTTCAGCATCGCTCCGCCTCCCTCGGAAGAGCTCATCAACACCGCCGCAGGTGGAAGCCAGCTTGAGCGCGATGGACCGGACGAAGAGGCGCTGCCGACCCACGGCGACCTCGCCGGGCGCGCCTGCAGGGGTCTCGTCGAACAGGGGGCGCGTCCGAGCGCGCGCCGGTGGGCGTATCCTGAAGGTGCGCCAGCTCAGCGCGTCATCAGCAGGGCCCCGGCGGCAAGGCTCAGGGCGAACACCGGCATCAACCAGAGGTGGAACTGCAGCCAAAGCCCGGGCCGCCGCGCGAGCCGGAGGGCGATGAGGTTCGCGAGCGAGCCGATGGCGAAGCCGAAGCCGCCGACGCTGACGCCCCAGGCGAGCGCGCGCCAGTCCTCGGTGAAGGGCGCGAGAAAGATCGCCGCTGGGACGTTCGACATGCCCTGCGACAGGACGGCGCCGAGGGTATAGGCGCCTCCCGGCAGCTCCAGCGCCGTCGGAACGATCGCAGCGACGCCGGGCAGTCGGCCGAGAAGTCCCAGATTGACGAACATCAGCACGAACACGAGAAGCAGTGGCCAGTCCAGCCCGCGCAGGACGCTGCGGAAGGCAAGGGCGTAGAGCCCGATCACGGCCCCTGCGGCTGGCAACGCGAGCCCCGCATTCACCAGCACGAGAAACAGGGGATAGGCCGCGAGCGACATCGCCATCAGCCGCGGTCGCAGCGGCGAGGCCTCTGCGGTCTCGGGCAGCACGATCCGTCGCCGTTCGAAGGCCAGCGGCACCAGCGCCAGCAGGACGGCCAGCATGGCCGCGGCCAATGGCAGCATGGCAAGCAGGAACTCGGCGAAGCTCACGCCGGAGACCTGCCATAGGAACAGGTTCTGCGGGTTGCCGACAGGTGAGACGGCCGAGCCCGCATTGACCGCCAGCGCCTGGAAGATCACCAGTTTCGGCACCGGCAACGGAACCGCCCGCGCAAGTGCCAGCGTCAGCGGCACGGTGACGAACAGCGCCACGTCGTTGGTCACCACCGCCGAGAGCGCCGCGGCGAAGAGCACCAGAGCCGCCGCCAGGCCCCGCTCGCTATGCAGCCTGGCAGCGACGGCACGGCCCGCCCGGACGATCAGCCCGCTGACCTCGAGCCCGCGGCTGAGCACCATCAGGCCGGCCAGCGCGCCGACCGTCTTCCAGTCCACAAGGTCCGAAAGCGCCGCCGGGGTCGTCGGCACCTGCCACAGCAGCAACGGCAGAAGCGAAACCAGCAGGAGCAGCAACCATTCCGCGCGCAGCCAGCGCAGAATCAGCCGCAGAGACGCGGCGCGGCGGCGTCGGGCGCGGGGCGGACCCGGCACAGGAGCGGCGAGGCGGAGCACGGCGCGCGGATGGAGACCTCTGAGGGCGACGAGAACAGACTGGCACAGGATAGCCGCCGGCGATAGGTCCCGTGGAAGCGCGCGGATGCCCGCGCAGGCACGAATGGGAGCTTCTGCCGGCCATCGACTTACCTCCGGCGGCAGCGCCCCTCCTTCACGTCGCCACGGCGCGGGACGGACGGCAGGCCGCCTCCATAACCCTCGCGACGAGGGCGAGGGCGATGCATTCGACCAGCCGGCGGCCTGGACGCCCCCGGACGAGGCTTGCCAGGATCTCCAGCGCGAGGTCCGCCTGCCTCATGTGCGGATCATCCGTGAGGGCAGACGGTCCGGGCTGCTGCGGCCCGGGCGGCAGCGTCAGCTACCGGATCAGGCGCGCGATGGTCTCCGGACCGCTCCGCTTTCACGGAGGACCCTGACGCGTTCGAGGCAACCGTGCCTCGGAGGTTCCATTGCTTTCCGTTGCAGTTGGTGCGAAATTCAGTTGGTCGCGCGCAGAACCTCGGAGCGCCCGCGCCATCCGTCAACCTGGATCCTGCCGCCGGAGCGGTCGGCGGCGAGCGCCGCACCGCCCGAGGGCAGGACGGCCTGGTGGGGGCCATCCCCGGCGACGGAACCTTGGGCTGCTGAGCGGTGTTCAAGGAAGCACACGCGTTACGTTCCAACGCTTCGAAGCAGGAGATCAGGATGGGAGTGGAAGACGTGTTCAAGGGCGGAAACATCGTGACGGGCCTCGCGGTCGGCGTCGGGGTCGCGGTTCTCGCGCCGGTCGTGAAACCCCTCCTGCGCCCGGCGTCGAAGGCCCTGATCAAGGCGGGGCTCGAAGTCTACGACCAGTGCAAGGTGGCGGCCGCCGAGCTCGGCGAGCGGACCACCGACGTGGTCGCGGAGGCGCGCGCCGAGATGCTGGAGGACATGCGGCAGGAGAGCGAAGAGGCGGGCAGCGGGAAGAAGAACGGCCAGGGCGCCAAGGCTTGACGGCGAAACCCGGCGTTGCGGCCAAGTTGGGTCCGGCAGCCCGGCAAGGCTGAGCCTCGCCCCTTGATGTCACCCAGCACGCGACAGGAGCCCTGCGGCACGCTGCAGCGGGCGCGCGGCGACGGCGGCCGGATGCCGGTCGCGGTCGAGCCCGTCCACGACGCCGTGCCCGGGCGGGTCAGGCTTCGGATCGGCGGCCTGCGCGGCGCGCCGGAGATCAGGGCGCTGGTGGAGCAGGGGCTCGCGGCGCACCCGGCGGTGCGGCAGGTCTCCGCCAGCACGATCACCGGCAACGCGCTCGTCCTCTTCGATCCGGCCCTGCCGGTCGCGACGATCCTCGACCGGACCGCCGCGGTGCTGCGCCGCGAGATCGCGTCCGACGAGGTCGAGGATCGCCCGTGGCACCGGATGGACGCGCGGGAGGTCTGCGGAGCGCTCGGCTGCGCCGGCGACAGGGGCCTAGGCGTGGCCGAGGTCCGCCGCCGGCTGGGCAAGCACGGCCGGAACCGGCTGCCGCAGCCGGTCCTGCGCTCGGAGGCCGCGATCTTCGCCGGCCAGTTCCTGAGCCTGCCCGTGGCGCTGCTCGCGGGTGTCGGGATCTTGGCGGTGTTTGCCGGGAGCGCGCTCGAGGCGGGCGCGATCGCCGCCGCCGTCGCGCTCAACGGCCTGATCGGCTACGGGACCGAGAGCCGCGCGGAAAGCGAGATCCGGAGCCTCGGCGCGATCCGGATGCCGGAGGTCGCCGTCCTGCGCGACGGCGAGGTTCTGGACGTCGAGGGCGAGGCGCTGGTGCCGGGCGACCTGCTCGAGCTGCGGCGCGGCGACGTGGTGCCGGCCGATGCGCGGCTCGTGGAGGCGGAGGGCCTGACCGTGGCCGAGGCGGCGCTGACCGGCGAAAGCCTGCCGGTGCGCAAGCGCAGTACGCCGATCAACGTCACGAATCTGCCGCTCGGCGACAGGCGCAACATGATCTACCGCGGCTCGGCGGTCACGGGCGGCAGCGGCCGGGCCATCGTCGTCGCCACCGGCGGCCGGACGGAGGCGGGACGGGTGCAGCGGCTCGTCGCCTCGGCGGAGCCGCCGGAGACGCCGATGCAGCGCCAGCTCGGCCGGCTCGGACGCAATCTGGTCTGGGCGGCGCTCGGCGCCGCGGCCCTCGTCGGGGGGCTCGGGCTCCTGCGCGGGCTCGGCCTCCTGCCGTCGCTGCGCTCGGCGCTGTCGGTCGCGGTCGCTTCGGTGCCCGAGGGCCTGCCGATGGTCGCGACGACGACGCTTGCGCTCGGGGTCCGGGCGATGCGCGGCCACGGCGTCCTCGTCCGCCGCCTGCCGGCGATCGAGTCGCTGGCGTCCGTCGACACGATCTGCTTCGACAAGACCGGCACGCTCACCCTCAACGACATGTCGCTCGCGGCCGTCGCCTTCGCGGACCGGAGCTACCGCGGCGCCGGCGGCGTGCTGCGCGACGCCTCGGGCGAACCGATGGCGGACGGGCGCGACGGCCGGCTCGACCGGTTGCTCCAGATCGGCGCCCTCTGCAGCGAGGCTGATGTCGAGGAGTTGGACGGCGAGGAGGCGCCGGAGGGCTCCGCGACGGAGGAGGCGCTGATCCGCGCCGCCATCGCCCACGGGATCGACGTCGGCGCGCTTCGCGAGCGCCTCGCCACGCGGACGACCCGCCACCGCACCGAGGTATCCCACTTCATGGGGACGCTCCACGAGCGGCCTTCGGGCCTCCTCGCCGCGGTGAAGGGAAGCCCCGGCGAGGTCCTCGCCCGCTGCACCACCGAGCTCGGGCCCGATGGCGAGCGCCGGCCGATCACCGCGAGCCGCCGCGACGCGATCGAGCACCAGAACCGCGAGATGGCAGGCCGCGGGCTCCGGGTGCTCGGCTTCGCCTATCGCGAGCACGGCGCCGATGCGGCGGAGGAGGGCAGCTTTCGGGAGCTGACCTGGCTCGGCCTCGCCGGCCTCGAGGACCCGGTGCGGGAGGGCGCGGCCGAGGCGATCGCGCGCCTCCATCGCGCCGGCATCCGCACCATCATGCTGACGGGCGACCAGAAGGCGACGGCGCGTTCGGTGCTAGCCGCGGTGGATCTCAACGGCGACCGCCCCGTGGAGGTGATGGAGGCGAGCGAGCTCGAGGCGCTCGCGCCGGACGAGGTCGCCGCCGCGGCCGCCCGCGTCGACGCCTTCGCCCGCGTCAGCCCCGCCCAGAAGCTCGCCATCGTCCGGGCGCTCCAGGCGGGCGGCGCGACGGTCGCGATGATCGGCGACGGCATCAACGACGGCCCGGCGCTGCGCGCCGCCGATGTCGGCCTCGCCATCGGCGCCGAGGGCGTGGCCGCGCGCGAGGTGGCGGACATCTACCTCGACACCGACGACCTCTCGACGCTGCTCGACGCGGTGGCCCGGGGCCGGACGACGCGCCTCAGCGCGCGCAAGGCGATCCGCTTCCTCCTCGCCACCAACGCCTCGGAGGTTCTGGTGATGCTGGCCGGCACCGCCGCCGGCCAGCACACGCCGCTCTCGCCGATGCAGCTCCTGTGGATCAACCTGATCTCCGACGTGCTGCCCGGCATCGGCCTCTCGGCCGACCCCGCGCCGGCCGACGTGCTCGCCGCCGGGCCCCTGCCGCGCGAGGCGTCCATCGCCGGCTTCCACGACCTCGGGCCGCTTCTGCGCGAGGCGAGCCTGCTCGGCTCCGGCGCCTTCGCCGCCGGCCTCTACGGCAGCTGGCGGCACGGCGCCGACAGCACGCCCGCCCGGACCATGCTTTTCGGCAGCCTGATCGTGTCCCAGCTGCTCCATGCCCTGGCCTGCCGCTCTCCCCGCAACGTGCTGACGGACCGTGGCCTGCCGCCGAACCGGATGCTCGGCACCATCGTCGCCGGCTCGGCCGTCGCGCAGGGCGCGGCCATGCTGACGCCCGGACTGCGCCGCCTCCTCGGTGTCGGCCCGATCGGCTTCGGCGGCGGCCTGGTCATGCTGGCGGCCGGCGCGCTGCCCTTCCTGCTCGGAGAAGTGCTCAAGCAGTCCGCCGCGCCGCCGGCCGGACGGCTTCGTCGCCTGGGCCTCAGTAGAAGAGCGCCTGGGTGACGAGGTAGAGCACGCAGCCGACGGCGGCGCCGACCACCGTGCCGTTCATGCGGATGTACTGCAGGTCGCTGCCGACGGCGAGCTCCAGCCGGTCGGTCAGCGTCCGCGTGTCCCAGCTTTTCACCACGTCCTCCACGAAGGTCGCGATCTCGCTGCGGTAGGAGGTGAGGAAAAGGCCGAGCCGCTCGACGGCGAAATCGACATGCCGCTGCATCGCGGCATCGGCCGCCAGCGCCTGCCCGAACAGCCGCACCGCCCGGTCGAGCGCCGTCCACGCATCCGAACCCGGCGCCTTCAGCTCTGCCGTCGTCACCTGCGAGAGCCTGGTGAGAACGTCGGCGAGCCATTCCTGCAGCTCCGGATGGTCGAGCACCTTGTTCTTGAAGGCGTTGACCTTGGCGCGCTGCTCGGGGTTCTCCGACAGCTCGGCGACGAGCCCGGTCAGCGCCTCCTGGAAACGGGTCCGCGCCTCGCTCCCCGGCTTGCCGAGCGCGCCCAGCACCTCGATCACGTTGTCCACGATCGTCGCTGCGATCCGCCGGTCGAGCGCCCGCGGGATCCACCAGCGGCTGCGCTCGGAGACCATCCGCTCGACGTGGTCCCGGTTCTCCTTCAGCCAGCGCTCGCCGATCTTGACCGCGCGCTCGAAGAGCACGTCGGCCTGCCCGCTCGCCGCGAGCGCGGTGACCACCCGCACCAGCGCCGGCACGGCGTCCGCCCGCCGGAGCTGCCGGCCGAGCGACCGGTTGGCGAGCCGGTGGAGATCGCGGTTGTCGAGTGCCCGCACCACCCGCACCAGCCCCGCCGCGAGCAGCGGCACCAGCAGCTTGGGCGCCTCCGGCGAGGCGAGCCACGCGACGAGGCGCCGGCCGAGATGCGCGCGGCGCAGCTTCGGCTTCAGGACGGCCTCGGTGAGAAAGTGCCGCTCGAGGAACCGGCCGAGCGTTCCGCCGATGCGCGCCTGATTCTTCGGGATGATCGCCGTGTGCGGGATCGGCAGGCCAAGCGGGTGGCGAAAGAGCGCCGTGACGGCGAACCAGTCGGCGATCCCTCCGACCAGCCCCGCCTCCGCCCCCGACCGGACGAGCCCCGTCCAGAAGCCCGGCTCCTCGACGGCGTAGGTCGCGAAGAACACCCCGCCCGCCGCGAGCAGGAGCCCGTTGGCGAGCCGCCTGTTCCGCCGGAAGCGCGCCCGCGTCGCCGTTTCGCCCGGATCGATCCCGGGCGCTGTCGCATCCTGCGAAGCCATGGTGCCCCTACTCCTGCAGCCGAGGGCCGAGCCAAGCGGGATGTCCCGCGGATGGCAAGGGGCCCCGATGGAACCCGTCCCGTCGCGCGCGGTTGTCGGAGCACGACGAGCGGGAAGAATGCCGGCAGCCAGAGCGATCATCGAGCACCGCCTTCCCAGCCGCCTGCGCCTGCGCGTGCCGGCGCGGCGCGGCTCGACAACCTATTTCGAGAGGCTTGTCGCCTGCCTCGCCGAGCAGCCCGATGTGGAGGAGGTCAGCGCCGATCCGCGAACGGCCGGCGTGCTGGTGCTCCATCGCGGCGACGAAAGGGCCATCCTCGGCGCCGCGGGCGAGCGCGGTCTTATCGTTCTCGAGCCCGGGCAGGACCAGCCGGAGGCGCCTGGGCCGGCCGATGGGCGTCCGTCGGTCAACGCGCTCCTCGCCGGCCTTCTCGCTGTTCTCGGCTGTGTCCAGCTGCTGCGGGGCCGAACCCTCGGCCCGGCCTCCGAGCTGATGTGGAACGCCTACGCCCTCGCCGGCCTAATGCGCGGCGGCCCCGGGCTGCCGCTCATCGGCGCAGCCATTCTTGTCAAGCTCGTGCAGGGCCCCGTCCTCGGCTCGGCCAGCTCGCTCTTCTTCTACGCGCTGGCGGCGCAGAAGATGGCGCAGCAGGAGAAACAGGCGGCGGCGAGCGGTTCCGCCTCGAGCATGTAAGGGGAACAGGCTGCGGCCGACCGCAGTCCCGACGCAGGTCCGCCATGATGATCGCGCCCAGCGCCCGCCTCCCCACCCGGAGCCGACGGGGCGCATAACCGGGACGGAGCAACGGGACCGGGGATCCGCCTGCTCGGGCGGGGTGCGGGGTCAGCCCGACGGGAGCCCCATGTTACCGCCCGGTCCGCCAGCGCGGCGGGGCGTGGCCGATCGACCGACTATTGAGATCCGGTCACCCGCCAGATGACGTCGCCGACGTCGTCCGCCATCAGCAGCGACTTCTTGTCCGGGCCGATCGTGACGCCGACCGGCCGTCCGAAGCAGATCTTCTCGTCGTCGGACAG
>SKOX01000228.1 GCA_007119835.1 Paracoccaceae bacterium | reverse complement strand
GCGCATCGCGCGAGGGCCGCCTCGATCTCGCCTGCCGCCGCGGCGGCGAAGGCGATGTTGTGACGCCGGAAGATGTGGGTAAGGCCCGAAAGGTCGACAGCCCCGATGACGTGGCCGTCGACCGGGTCGCGCACCGGCGCCGCCGCGCAGCTCCAGTCCTTCAGGGTTTCGACGAAGTGCTCGTGCCCATGCACGAACATCGGCTCGCCTGCCCAGAGCGCCGGGCCGATGCCGTTGGTGCCAACCGCCTGCTCGTTCCAGACGCCGCCGACATAGAGGTTGATCTTGCGGGCTCGCGCGATCGTCTGCGCATCGCCGATGGTCTCGAGGATCACCCCGCGGTCGTCCGTGAGGATGAGAACTGCCTCCGCCCCGCTCAGCATCCGGCCGATCCGCTCCACGGAGACGCGGGCTGCCGTGAGCAGGGCTTGATTCGCACTGCGCAGCCGGTCGAGAGCGGCGGCTTCTGCCGCGCCCGGCGCCTTGGCCTGGCCCGGATCGACACCGGCTTCGACGCTGCGACGCCAGCTCTCGTCGATGGGTGCCCGAATGGCCGGTGCAAGCGAATCCCCATGGTCCTTCTCAGCCAGCCGCCGGTTCCAGGCGCGGTCTGTCTGGCGGGGATCGAGAATATGCGGATCGAGGTAGTCGTCCGGCTTCCACGGCATCGCGTTTCCCCAGCGTGGATCTCGTCATTGCCCCGCCGGACTTGCTGACCATCGAGGCAGACTCAAGCGCACTAGGCCCTGCTGTAGCCGAGGCACTCCGCAATCTCCGCGGCGAGCTTCGCGTCGTCGCGGCCGTTCCCCATTTCCACGCCGTCGAGGGCCAGAAGTCGCTCCGCGATAGCGGCCTCAACGGGCGCGAAGAACCCGTTCGCCTTTGTCGCGACCAGGAAGCGCCACGTGCCGCCGACCCGGCGAATCTCGCCCAGGTGATGGAGCTGGCGCCCCGTTTCGGCATCGGCCGCGACTACCCTGCGGTTCGGGCTGATCCGAACGTATGGCTCCGGCTCAGGGCTACGCCGCGGGGCCCCCATGTCGCAGATCAGCTTGCCCGACGGCTGGGGCTCGCTCGGTGTGGCGGCGGCGCGGCGCCGCGCCGAGTACCCTCCGTCGCTGATCTGATCGGCGATGCGCTCGATCGTGCCCCAGTTGCTCTCGATGACGCGCCGCGCCGCTACGTCTTCGCGGCGCGGGCCGCTACCAGGCCGCTTGAAGCCAACCATTCTCCCCCCAAGTCAGACACGCGGTTCGCCGATCATCCGTCGGCGTTGCAAAACGAGTCGCGCATGACGATAGCATGTCTTGAGAGAATATGGCCTTACCAATTCGTCTAGCTCCAACGAATTCATGACGAAACGCTTTATAAGTGGAAAGCAGGCAGGCCGAGCCTTAGTCTTCACGCGATCAACCAATAGCTGTGCAGCCGCGCCGACTGCTCAACAGTGACAAGCCACCGAGCGCTGCGCCAGCCCTCGCGGTATGCGCAAAACGGATGGGCCGAGGCTCGATGCGTGGCGGCAAGGGACATCCAGAGGAGGCTCGCCGGTTCCAGGAATCCTGCACCGGATCGCCCGCGCCGCCATCGCCCGGCTCTGGCTCCGCAAGCCACGGACCCGCAGCCGCGGCTTTCCCGTCAAGTCCTGTTTCCGCACCGGCTTCGACGCCAATCGTCGCCTCATGCGGACTGGCCCGCTCGACGCCGTCCAAGACCGGCTCAAAATCGCGAAGTCACCGCGAGAAACACAGAGGGGCCGAACGTACCTGTGGCGCCGAGGCCCTGTCGGAGCAGGTCAGGCGGTGAAGCGTGCCGAATGACCGGCATTGACGTCAATGGTCGCGCCCGAGATCCGGCGCGCCTCGGGTCCGCCGAGGAAGGCGATCACTTCCGCCACGTCCTCCGGCCGGAGCATGCCGACCGGCAGAGCGTGGCCCTCCTCCGACTGCGCGTCGATTTCGTCTCGGTCCTTGCCAGCGTGGACCCCATCGCGCAGCATCACCGTGTCGACGCCCGACGGCGCCACCGCATTCACGGTAATCCCATCCTGCCCGAGTGCGAGGGCGACGCTCTTCATGTAGCCGGTCACGCCCCATTTCGAGGCGGAATAGCCCGGTGCGGCGCCCGAGCCCATGCGGGCGGTGAGCGAGCTCAGCATGACCACACGGCCCTCCTGGGCAGCCCGGAGCGCTGGCAGGCAGGCGTCCACCGAATGCCGCACGCCGAGGAGGTTGACCGCGAACTGCGCCTGCCAGGCGGCGGGATCGTCCGCGTCCGGCCCGCCCGGAATGTAGATCGCGGCATTCGCCACAAGCAGGTCGGGCCCGCCGAGTTCGTCTCCCGTCCGGTCCGCCGCCACGCCCAGCCCCTCGCGGTTGCGCACGTCCGCGACGAGCGTAAGCGCCCGCACGCCCTGCTCCGCGACGCGGGAGGCTGCCTCGTCGAGCTCCGCCCGTGACGCGAGGCGATAGGGCACGCCCTCCACCCCCTCGGGATCGGCAATGTCGAGAAGCGCAACGTCCGCCCCGCGCCGGGCGAGCTCGATCGCGGTCGCCCGGCCGATGCCGCGCGCCGCGCCGGTCACGAGGGCGACCCGCCCCTCGAGAGGCCGCGCCGCCCGCTCCTCGGCCAGAGCCGTGCCGCTGAAAGCGATGCCTGTCGCCCCCAGTCCCGCCGCCCCCAGTCCCGCCGCGCCGAGCACCGCCCGCCGTGCCGGGCTCACCGGCCCTCCACTGTGATCGTCAGCCATGGTCGCCTCCCTTCTGCCGCCGTCTCAGGCCCCGTCGCAGGTCCAATGCCCGGCAGGCCGATTGGCTCCGGTTGGAGTTGGTGCAGTCCGACGAAGGGTGGTTCAGGGCCATCTCGAGAAGCGGGCGGGCGAGAAGGGCTGCATGTCGAGGCCGGGCGGCCGCCCGGTCAGGAGGTCGGCGACGATCTCGCCAGTGCCGGCGGACTGGGTCAGGCCGAGGTGGCCGTGGCCGAAGGCGCAGATCACGTCCGGGCGGCCGGGGAGCGGGCCGATCGCCGGCAGGGTGTCCGGCAGCGATGGGCGGAAGCCCATCCACTGGCGGCCGCCCGCCGTCGTCAGCCCGGGCAGAAAGTCCGCCGCCTTTGCGAGCATCGCCTCGGCCCGGGCGAAGTTCGGCGGGAGGTCGAGGCCGCCGAGTTCGACGGCACCGCCGACGCGGATGCCGCAGGAGAGCCTGGACACCACGAAGCCGTGGCCGCCGAAGACGATCTGGAGCCGGAGGTCGAAGGCCTCGCAGGGCAGCGTCGTGTTGTAGCCGCGCTCGGTCTCGAGCGGGATCCGGATCCCGGCGGTGCGGATCAGGCGGTGGGAGAAGGCGCCGGCGGCCACAATGACGCGGCCGGTCATCCGGCCCGCGGTCGTCTCGACGCCCCCGGGTGCGAGCGCCGTCGCCTCCGCAACGACGATGTCGCCGCCGCGGGCGCGCACCCGCTCGGCCAGCGCGAGCGTGTAGTCCTTAGGATCGCTGATCGCGTACCAGCCGCGGGTTTGGACGGCGTGGGTGAAGCGCGGGGAAAGTCCGGGCTGGATCTCCGCGATCTCCTCGCCCCGGAGGTGTCGGAAGGCGATGCCGTGTTCGGCCTTGAGCTGCCAGCCCGGCAGGGAGGCGCGGAAGTCGGCCTCGCCCTCGTATACCTCGAGCGCGCCGTCGCGGCGAAGCATGCCCTGCAGGCCCTCGCGGGGGAGGAACACCTCGAGCGCCTCTCTGCATCGCACCATGAGCGCGGCCTGCGCGATCGTCGACGCCCGCACCCGCGCCGGCCAGCTCGCCCGCCAGAAGCGCAGCATCCAGGGCGCGATCCGCAGGGCATAGCGCGGCGGCACGGTCAGCGGCCCAAGCGGATCGATGAGCCAGCGCGGCGCCTGGCGAATGATGCGCGGCGAGGCAAGCGGCAAGATGTCGGGAAATGCGAACGCGCCTGCATTGCCGGCCGATGCGCCGGCGGCCGGCCCTTCGCGATCGATCACCCGGACCCGCAGGCCACGGGCCTGGGCCGCGAGCGCACAGGACAGGCCGACGACGCCCGCGCCGATCACGATGACGTCGGGCGCAGCCATTCAGCGGGCGCTCGACGAGAGCTTCCGCGCGGCGAGATGCCGTGGCGCACCGATGGCGCACCCCTGCGGCTCAAGCGCCGCCATCAGCGGCCGGTGTGGAAAAGCGGAGGCTTGCGACGCGGCCAGCGCCGATCCCCGGTCGCGGAGAATGCAGGTCATTGTCGTGCCTTCGCTGCTCAGCATCCAAAGGAGCTTCTACACGCAACACGTCGTCCCTGCACGGGTGGCGCGAGAGCGCGACTGCCCGCGCCGGCCGTCGTCGCCGCGCGGCGGCGAATGGCAGGCAGGCGGTAGCGGCAACAGCCGGATCAGGGACCTGCGCGGCGTCCTCCGCAAGTGCCTCATCCGGCGGCGGCGCGCGCGTCCTCCCGATCGCGCCGCCGCCGAAGCTTCAGGCGAGCGCCGACACGCGCGCCATGCCATCGGGTGCCGGCGCGTCGGAACCGGGCCTCTCGGCGAGCACGCGCGCGACGGTCTCGCCCATCGCCGAGGGGTTCGGCGCGACCACTATGCCGGCCGCTTCGAGGATCTCGACCTTCTCGTGCGCCGACTCGCCGAAGGCGGAGATGATCGCGCCGGCATGGCCCATCTTCCGCCCCTTGGGCGCGGACAGGCCCGCGACGTAGGCGACCACCGGCTTCGTCATCCGGTCGCGGACGAAGGCGGCCGCCTCGGCCTCCTGCGGGCCGCCGATCTCGCCGATCATCATCGCGGCGTCGGTCTCGGGGTCGTCCTCGAAGAGCGGTCGACCGTCTGCCGGATCAGGCTGTCGGGATCCTCCTGGGAGAGCTGCTCGATCTCCATGCCGCCATGCCCGGAGGCCACGATCATCACCCGCTCGCTCTGCCGGTCGAGGACGAAGCCGAGATAGATCTCGCGCGCGATATCCGTCGCCTCCTCCACCCAGAGGCGGAAGACGGGCTTGCCGCCCGGCCCGGTCTGGCGGGTCGCGAGGTTGCGGCCGAAGAGCGTCGCGGCGAAGGCCGCGGCTTCCCCCGGGCTGCCGACGAGTTTCACGCCGCCGGCCTCCCCCCGGCCGCCCGAGTGGATCTGGGCCTTGACGACGCACCGCCCGCACCCGAGCTCGCGCACGCGAAAGGCCGCCTGCTCGGGGCTCCAGGCGAGGCCGCCGCGGGGCACCGGCACGCCTGCCCGCGCAAGGATCTCCTTGGCCTGATACTCGTGAATATCCATGGCATTTCTCCCTATGGGCCGCGGATCGGCGGTGCCGCTGGAGAAGCGAGCGGCGGCGGTCCGGCCCGGCCTTTTTTCTGCACGCTCCCGTGTGCCGCAGGTCTTGCCGTCCGCCAACGAAAGTCGGGTCGCGCTGTCAGAGTGCGACTTTACAGGTGTCGAAAAATGTAACGTTGTCATCCCAACGCACGGCGGCAGACACCGACGCGCGCGAGTCAGGCTTTGGCCTGGGAACGGTGGCCGCCGATGGCGGCGGTCACCCGGTCGGCGGCCTCGCGCACAGCCGGCCCGAAGGCTGCGGCACGCTCGCGCGTCACGCGCCCGGCCGGGCCGGAGATCGACAGTCCTCCCGTCGGCTCGCCGTTGACGTCGAAGATCGGCGCGGCGATGCAGCGCATCCCGGCAGTGTGCTCCTCGTCATCCATCGCCCAGCCGCGGGCGCGGATGGCGCGAAGCTCCTCGGCGAGTTGCTCGGGCTCGGTGAAGGTCCGCTCGGTGAAACGCGCCATGCCGCGTGCCTTCAGGATCGCCGCCGCCCGGGCGGGCGGGTAATGCGCCATCATCGCCTTGCCGATCCCCGACGCATGGAAGGCGCTGCGCGTGCCTGGCCGGAAGAAGGCGCGGATCGGCTCGTGCGTCTCCACCTGGCTCACGAAGACGACCTCCTCCCGGTCGGCGATCGCGAGGTTGGCCGTCTCACCCGTCAGCACCATCAGATCGCGCAGGACCGGGCGGCCGCGCTCGACGAGGTTGCTCCGGCCGATGAAGGCGCTGCCGATGCGAAACGCCTCGGCACCGATGAACCAGAGCTGCCGCGCGGGGTCGGTCTCGACGAAACCATGGGCCTCCAGCGTGGCGAGGACGCGGTAGACCGTGGCCGGCGACTGGCCCGAGGCCTCGGCAAGCGCGGTGAGCGACAGCCCCTCGGTCGCCGCGAGCGTGCGCAGGATCCCGAGCCCGCGGTCGAGCGCCTGGACCGTCGTCTGCTCCGGCTTCGCGTCGGATCCGCGTGGCCGGCCGCGCCGGCGCCTCTGAGGCTCGTTCATTTCGATTTCCGTCCCCGAAGCCTGCGACAATCGCGCCTGAAAAATCCCAAAGCGGCTGATAAGTCTAGATCTTCAGCGTGTCCACCCAATTCTGAAAAATGATTTCAAAAAAATTGCACAGAGGCGCCGGCCCTGATACACCGCGATCAAAATCGGAGGAGCGTCCATGTTCAGCCAAAACCCGGTCTTCATTCCGGGCCCGACCAACATCCCCGAACGGCTCAGGCGGGCCTGCGACGTCCCGACGCTCGACCACCGCTCGCCGGCCTTCGCGCGCATGCTGCCCCCGATCTTCGAGGGCGTCCGAACGGTCCTGAAGTCCCGCGACGCCGAGATCGTGGTCTTCCCCGCGACCGGCACGGCCGGCTGGGAGGCTGCGATCACCAACACGCTCTCGCCCGGCGACAGGGTCCTCGCAGCCCGGCACGGCATGTTCTCGCATCGCTGGATCGAGCTCTGCCGCAGGCACGGTGTCGCGGTCGAGGTGATCGAACGGCCATGGGGCGAGGGCGCGCCGGCGGACGCCTTCGAGGCGGCGCTGGCCGAGGATCGCGGCCACGCGATCAAGGCGGTGCTCGTCACCCACAACGAGACCGCGACCGGCGTCACCTCCGACATAGCCGCCGTCCGCCGCGCCCTCGACGCCGCGGGCCACCCGGCGCTCCTGATGGTCGACGGCGTGAGCTCGATCGCCTCGATCGACTTCCGCATGGACGACTGGGGCGTCGATTGCGCCGTGACCGGCAGCCAGAAGGGCTTCATGCTCCCCGCCGGCCTCGCCATCCTCGCCATGAGCCCGAAGGCCATGCGCGCCGCCGCGACCGCCCGCCTCCCCCGCGCCTATCTCGACTTCGCCGACACGCACGGCGCGCTGGCGAAGGGCAGCTATCCCTACACGCCGCCCGTCGGCCTCTTCGTCGGGTTGCGGGAGGCGACCGAGATGCTCCTCGACGAGGGGCTCGAGAACGTCTTCGCCCGCCACCACCGCATTGCCGAGGGCGTCCGTCGGGCGGTCGCCGCCTGGGGCCTCAGGCTCTGTGCCGCGCGGCCAGACCTCCACTCCGACACCGTGAGCGCCATCGCGGTTCCGGCGGGCTTCGACGCCAACCGGATCGTCGCCCACGCCGCCGAGCATTACGACACCGCCTTCGGCACCGGCCTCGGGGACGTGGCGGGCCGGGTGTTCCGCATCGGGCATCTCGGCATGATGACCGACGTCATGGCGCTTTCGGGCCTCGCGACCGCCGAGATGGTCATGGCCGATGTCGGCCTGCCGGTCCGCCTCGGCTCCGGCGTCGCCGCGGCCCAGTCGTACTATCGCGTCGGTGCCCCGCACCTCGCCAAGACCGCCTGAGGAGACGACCATGGAGGCAGACACCGCGACGCTCTCGCTCCCGACCTACGAGGACGTGAAGGCCGCCCACGAGCGGATCGCGCCCTACATCCACCGCACGCCGATCCTGACGTCGAGCTACCTCAACGGGCTGACGGGGGCCGATCTGTTCTTCAAGTGCGAGAACTTCCAGAAGGCCGGCGCCTTCAAGGTCCGCGGTGCCTGCAACGCCGTCTTCGGCCTTACGGAAGAGCAGGCCGCGCGCGGCGTCGCCACCCACTCGTCCGGCAACCATGCGCTGTCGCTCTCCTACGCCGCCGGGCGGCGCGGCATCCCCTGCTACGTGGTGATGCCCCGGACGGCGCCGCAGGCGAAGAAGGACGCCGTCCGCGGCTACGGCGGCATCATCACCGAATGCGAACCCTCCACGTCGAGCCGCGAGGAGGTCTTCGCGCGCGTGCAGGCCGAGACGGGGGCGGAGTTCGTCCACCCCTACAACGACGAGCGGGTGATCGCGGGTCAGGCGACCTGCTCGAAGGAGTTGCTCGAGGACGTCGGCGGCCTCGACGCCATCGTCGCGCCGATCGGAGGCGGCGGCATGGTTTCGGGCACCTGCCTCACCTGCTCGGCTGTCGCGCCCTACACCGAGATCTACGCCGCCGAGCCCGAGGCAGCCGACGACGCCTGCCAGTCCTTCCGCAAGGGCGAGATCGTCGCCTACGACGCGCCGCAGACCATCGCCGACGGCCTCAAGGTGCCGCTCAAGGAGCGCACCTGGCACTTCGTCCGCAACCACGTGACCGACGTCCTGCTCGCTTCGGAGCAGGAGATCGTCGACGCCATGAAGCTTACCTGGCAGCGCATGAAGATCGTGATCGAGCCGAGCTGCGCCGTGCCGCTCGCCGTCATCCTGAAGAACCCAGACATCTTCGCCGGCAAGCGCGTCGGCGTCATCATCACGGGCGGCAACGTCGATCTCGACAAGCTTCCCTGGATCGACCGTTAAGGAGGAACCAGCGCCATGAACGCACCCGTGAAGCTCGACGGCCTCGAGGTCGGCTACGACGTCCCTGCCCTGCCCGGCATGCGCGAGAACGAGATCCAGACGCCTTGCCTGATCCTCGACCTCGACGCGCTCGAGCGCAACATCAGGAAGATGGGCGACTACGCCCGCGAAAACGGCATGCGCCACCGGGTCCACGGCAAGATGCACAAGTCGGTGGACGTCGCAAAGTTGCAGGAAAAGCTCGGCGGCGCCGTCGGGGTTTGCTGCCAGAAAGTGTCGGAAGCCGAGGTCTTCGCCCGTGGCGGCATCCGGGACGTGCTGGTGTCCAACCAGGTCCGCGACCCGGCCAAGATCGACCGCCTCGCCCGCATCCCGAAGCTCGGCGCGCGCGCCATCTGCTGCGTCGACGACGTCGCCAACGTGGGCGACCTCTCCGCCGCCGCCCAGAAGCACGACACGACCATCGAGTGCCTCGTCGAGATCGACTGCGGCGCCGGCCGCTGCGGCGTGACGACGACGCCTGCGGTCGTCGAGATCGCGAAGGCGATCGACGCGGCCCCGGGCCTGCGGTTCGCCGGCATCCAGGCCTACCAGGGCGCCATGCAGCACATGGACAGGTACGAGGACCGCAAGGCCAAGATCGACGTGGCGGTGGCGATGGTCCGCGACGCCGTCGAGGCGCTGAAGGCCGAGGGGCTGGAGTGCGACATCGTCGGCGGCGGCGGCACCGGAAGCTACTATTTCGAGTCGACCTCCGGGGTCTACAACGAGCTGCAGTGCGGCTCCTACGCCTTCATGGACGCCGATTACGGCCGGATCCTCGACAAGGACGGCAACCGCATCGACCAGGGCGAGTGGGAGAACGCGCTCTTCCTGCTGACCTCCGTCATGTCCCACGCCAAGCCCGGCAAGGCGATCTGCGATGCTGGGCTCAAGGCGCAGTCGGTCGACAGCGGGCTTCCCTTCATCTACGGCCGCTCGGACGTGAAATACGTCAAGTGCTCCGACGAGCACGGCGTGATCGAGGACCCCGACAACGTGCTGAAGATCAACGAGCGGCTTCGCCTTGTGCCCGGACACTGCGACCCGACTTGCAACGTGCACGACTGGTATGTCGGCGTGCGGAACGGCGTCGTCGAGACGGTCTGGCCGGTCAGCGCCCGCGGCAAGGCCTACTGATGGCCGAGGTCACGATCGTTCCCGAGGCGCTCTG
>SKOX01000063.1 GCA_007119835.1 Paracoccaceae bacterium | reverse complement strand
GGATCTCGCGTGTCTCGGGGTCGAAGATGATCTTCACGTCATGTGTCGGCTGTGCCGACAAGCCGACGACATGGATCGGCCAGATGGCCACCGCCATAGAGCATGCGCAAACGACAGTCGGGATCCGGTTCACGACGACGCCCTCGCCTGATGAGAACTACGATCGGCTACCGACGAGGCGACCGATCGTCGTCGTCGCTGCGGAGCCATCGCTCCCCCGAAAACTCTCTCAGCGCCTCCATAGGCTGGCACGATAGCACACCCTCAGGGCCGAGATGCAATCGGCAATGAGCCTGCGCCGCTGGAGCGCGTCGGGAGGAAGCCATGCCGTGGCTCAGGTCTTGGAACGGGCTCTATTGCCGGGTTGCGTACTGCCGGATCGTGTGGCCCCCGTCCACGTCGAGGACGTGGCCGGTCATGTAGCCGTTCGTCGCGGCGAGGAGAACCGCCCGCGCGATCTCTTCCGGTGCGCCGATGCGGCCGACAGGAAGGGACTCCCCCGTGGAGCGGAACATCGCCTCGCGCCGCTCCTCGGGCACGCGGTCGTGCAGTTCCGTACGGACCATGCCCGGCGCGATGCAGTTGACGCGAAGGCGCGGACCAAGCTCCAGCGCGAGACCGCGCGTCAACGCCTCCACGGCGGCGCAGGCCGCGCCAAGGCCGGCGCAGTTCATCCCGGGCCGGCGGCTCAGCACACCCGAGAACAGCACGATCGCTCCACCGGCTCGCATGTAAGGCAGCGCCGCCCGAACAAGTCCGTAGGCGCCCCAGAACCTGGCTTCGAACATCTCCCTGACCTCGGCCACCGGCTGCTCAGCGAAGGGTCCGTGGGTGACCCGCGCGGCCGTCACGACGAGGCAGTCGAGGCTCTCCTCTGGAAGGCGCGAAAGCGCTTCCGTGACCTGCTCGCTGTCCGTGATGTCGAAGGCGAGTGTTTGGGCGTCCCCGAGCCGCTGCCGCGCGGTCTCGAGCCGCGCCTCGGACCGGCCGGCGAGGATTACATAGGCGCCGCACGTCCGGAAGAGAGAGGCCGACGCGAGGCCCATCCCGGAACTTCCCCCGACGAACATCGCCCGCTGACCGGCAAGATCGAAAATGGCCCTGCTCCTTCCGTGGGAGTTACAGTCGGCGCCTCAGTGCTGGGCCAGAACTTCACTGTCCGCGAAGTAGATGTGGAGCTGGTAGAGCGGGACCTGCATCGGGCCGACGCCGTCAGGCTTGAACTCGATGTCGATCCGCGTCACCGGCGGGGTTTCGAAGCCGGTGACGATGCCCATCCAGTCCGTCCCTCCCGAGAGGTCCTCGGCAAGGAACATATACTCCACACAGACGACGCGGCCGTCGATCACGCAGTAGATAGGCCCCAGCGGCAGATCGCCGGGGTTCGCCCAGTGCTCGCCCATGCGCGGCACATGTGGGCTGATGGCGACGGCATCGGGCGCGACATCGGGCAGGCGCGGCAGATGCGAGATCCCGTCCGCCGCGGCCGGCAGGGCCAGCAGGAGGGCGGCGGCGGTCGGCAGGCAGGGGTGCGGGGTCAACATCCTCTCCTCTGTTGGTGCGGAGCGGTCACCGACACCACCCGCTTTGCCATTCGGAGTTTGTGCGAGAAAAATCGATCTGTTAAATCGATTGCTTGTATACATGGTATTCACATGACGAATTTTTCGGCGTTCGACCTCAACCTGCTGCGCGTCCTCGACGCGCTCCTGCGGGAGAGGTCCACCGTGCGCGCGGGCAAGGTGCTCGGCCTCTCGCAGCCGGCCGTCTCCGCCGCCCTCGGCCGGCTGCGGCATGCCCTCGGCGACCAGATCCTCGTACGTCAGGGACAGGGGCTGGTGCCGACCAGCTTTGCGGCCGACCTCGAACTGCCCCTGCGGATGGCACTGCGGGGGCTGGACGACCTCCTCAGCGGTCCAGACCGCTTCGACCCGGCCCGGGCGAGCCTCGACCTCCGGCTTTCCGGCACCGACTTCTTCGCAAGCATGCTGATGCCGGAGCTTGCAGCCCGGCTCCGATCCGAGGCGCCGGGGATACGTGTCCAGCTCGTGGACCTCGTTCCTGACAACTACGTCGAGGCGCTCGAGCAGCAAAACGTCGATCTCGTCCTGATCCCCGAACGCCAGTTCCCCTCCTGGATCGCGCCCGAGCCCTTGTTCCATGCCGCCTTCGCCGTCATCGCACGCACCGGACACCCGGACTTGACCAGGGCCGGCTTGAGACCCGGAGACGTCGTTCCACTCGATCTGTTCTGCGCACTGGGACACGTGCTCTGCTCGCCTGACGGCCGTTTCTCCGGTATCGGCGATGCAGCCCTCGTGCGAACTGGCCGGTCACGCCGCGTCGTCGTGTCCGTTCCCGTCTTCGAAGGCGTCCTGCAGACAGTGGCGGCGACCGACCTCATCGCCCTCTTCCCGCGGGACCTCGCCCTGCATCGGGTGCGGTCTCAGGAAATCAGCTTCTATGAGCCACCGGTGCCGATCCCGCCGCCTCTCCTCTGCATGATCTGGCACAAGCGACGAACCGGAGACCTCGCGCACT
>SKOX01000435.1 GCA_007119835.1 Paracoccaceae bacterium | reverse complement strand
CGCTGCGCCTGCCGCGGCTGATCCACGAGGCGAACGGCGTGCTCGGCCGGGTCAACCGGCGGCTGGCGACACGGGTCGATGCGGTCGCCTGCGGCGTCTGGCCGACGGAGGTCCCCGAGGGCGCCGAGGCGGTCTTCACCGGCAATCCGGTGCGGCCGGCGGTGCGGCGGCTGGCGGGTGCGCCCTACGAGCCGCCGGGCGAGGGGTCGCTGCGGCTCCTGGTGATCGGGGGCAGCCAGGGCGCGGGGCTCTTCGCCCGCGTGGTGCCGGAGGCGGTGCGGGCGCTGCCCGAGGACATAAGGGTGCGGCTGGAGCTGGTGCAGCAGGTGCGGCCGGAGGACATGGGGCGGACCCAGGACGTCTATCGCGCGATGGGGGTCGGGGCGGAGCTCAGGTCCTTCTTCGACGACGTGGCCGAGCGTCTCGCCGCCGCGCATCTGGTGATCAGCCGGGCCGGCGCGTCGTCAGTGGCGGACATCGCGGCGATCGGGCGGCCGGCGGTCCTCGTGCCCTATGCGGCGGCGACCGACGACCATCAGGCGGCGAATGCGGCAGGGATCGTTGCGGCGGGCGGTGCGTTCATGATCCGCGAACGGGAGTTGACGGCCGAGGGGCTCGCGGGGCATGTCGCCGCGATCCTCGCAGACCCCGAAGGGGCGGCGGCCATGGCGGCGGCGAGCCGGGGCGCGGGGCGCCCGGACGCCGTGGAGGATCTCGCCGGGCTCGTCGAGGGCCTGGCGGGAGCGAGGGCGGTGACGAGGGCAATGGCATGAACGGGCAGACACGGCTTCCGCACGACATCGGCGCGATCCACTTCGTCGGCATCGGCGGCATCGGCATGAGCGGCATCGCCGAGGTGCTGATCAACCACGGCTTCACCGTGCAGGGATCGGACCTGCGGGAGACGCCGATCACCCGGCGCCTCGCCGGGAAGGGCGCGGCGGTGATGATCGGCCAGAAGGCGGAGAACCTCGAGGGCGCGCAGGTCGTGGTGATCTCGTCGGCGATCAAGGCCGGCAACGCCGAGCTCGACGCGGCGCGGGCGCGGGGGCTGCCGATCGTGCGGCGCGCGGAGATGCTCGCCGAGCTGATGCGGCTGAAGTCGAACGTCGCGGTCGCGGGCACCCACGGCAAGACGACGACGACCTCGATGGTGGCAGCCCTGCTCGACGCGGGCGGCATGGACCCCACGGTGATCAACGGCGGCGTGATCCACGCCTACGGCTCGAACGCGCGGGCGGGCGCGGGCGAGTGGATGGTGGTCGAGGCCGACGAGAGCGACGGCACCTTCGTCAAGCTGCCGGCGACTGTGGCGATCGTGACCAACATCGATCCCGAGCACATGGACCATTACGGCTCGTTCGAGGCGGTGCGGGCGGCCTTCGACCAGTTCGTCGGCAACATTCCGTTCTACGGGTTGGCTGTCTGCTGCATCGACCATCCCGAGGTGCAGGCGCTGGTCGGACGGATCTCCGACCGGCGGGTGGTCACCTACGGCTTCAGCCCGCAGGCGGGCGTGCAGGCGAAGAACATGCGCTACGAGAACGGCGCGGCGGTCTTCGACGTGAGCCTCAACGACGAGGGCCGCACGATCGAGGGGGTGCGGCTGCCGATGCCGGGCGAGCACAATGTCACGAACGCGCTTTCGGCGATCGCGGTGGCGCGGCATCTCAAGGTGCCGTTGACGGCGATCCGGGCGGCGCTCGCGGCCTTCGGCGGCGTCAACCGGCGCTTCACCAAGGTCGGCGAGTGGAACGGCGCGACACTGATCGACGACTACGGCCACCACCCGGTGGAGATCGCGGCCGTGCTGAAGGCGGCGCGGCAGGCAAGCTCGGGGCGGGTGATCGCGGTGCATCAGCCGCACCGGTACACCCGGCTGCGCGACCTGTTCACGCAGTTCTGCGCCTGCTTCAACGATGCCGACGTGGTGGCGATCACCGACGTCTATGCCGCGGGCGAGGCGCCGATCGAGGGGGTGAGCCGGGACACGCTGGTCGGCGGGCTGATCGCGCACGGGCACCGGCGGGCGCTGGCGCTCTGCGGCGAGGAGGACCTCGCGGCACTGGTGCGCGCGGAGGCCCGGCCGGGCGACATGGTCGTTTGCCTCGGGGCGGGTTCGATCTCGGCCTGGGCGAACGCGCTGCCGGCCGCGCTGGCGGCCGGGGAGAAGAACGGCGCCAAGGAGCCCGAGCCGGCCTGATCCGCCGGCGCGTCGCGCCAGCCGTCCGGGCGACGTCTGCGATTCGCACTTTGGCTCAGTGATTGCTGCGTGGCGCGCCCGTGTTTCGGGAACACCCGCGTCCCGTCAGCGGCGCGGGGTCGGCAGCGGCACGTTGTCGATGAGCCGCACGCCGCCGAGCCAGGCTGCGGCGAGCAGGCGGGCGGGCGTCGCGGCGTCGGTCACAGCGTCGGTTACCGGCGCGAGGTCGGTGGCGCGTCGCCGCTCGAGATACTCGACCTGATCGAAGCCGGCGGCGAGAATGTCGGCCCGCGCCCGGGCGAGGGCGTCGCCGGCGGGCGCGCCCTCGGCGATGGCGTCG
>SKOX01000021.1 GCA_007119835.1 Paracoccaceae bacterium | reverse complement strand
GCCGACCGCTGCCGACCGCTGCCGACGGCAGGGAAGTTTCGCCTGCCGCATGGGTTCCGCTGCCCGAACGGCACAAGCTTCGGGTCGTAACGGCGCAGGCTCGGCCCATTACCGTCTTTCGGGCAGCCCGCATGCTGCATCACGTCATCCCTGAAGCGGCGCTTCGGCGGAGCGAAGTCGCTCGGCTGCATCGGGCGGTCAGCCGCCGCTCGCGATCCAAGTCAGGCTCGCAACAATGACGGCCGCTGGGCTTGACTCAGACGGCGGCGCGGGCGTTGAGGTAGACGGCGTAGAGCGAGGTCGTGCCGCAAATGAACAGCCGGTTCCGCTTGGCGCCGCCGAAGCAGACATTTGCGACGACCTCGGGGATCCGGACCTTGCCGATCAGCACGCCCTCGGGAGCGTAGCAGTGTACGCCGTCGCCCGCCGAGGTCCAGACGTTGCCGTGCGTGTCGATCCGGAAGCCGTCGAAGAGACCGGCCTCGCATGTCGCGAACACCGTCCCGCCCGACAGCGCCCCGCTGTCCGGGTCCACCTCGAAACGACGGATGTGGCGCGGGCCGTCCGGGACATGCGTGGCGCCAGTATCGGCGACATAGAGCAGCCGCTCGTCCGGTGAGAAGGCGAGGCCGTTCGGCTTCACGAAGTTGGTGGCGACGGCGCCGAGTGAGCCATTGGGATCGATGCGGTAGACGTTGCTGGCGCCGATCTCGGACTCCGCCGCGTCGCCCTCGTAGTCGCTGTCGATGCCGTAGGTCGGGTCGGTGAACCAGATCGAATCGTCGGACTTCACCACCAGATCGTTCGGAGAGTTCAGGCGCCTGCCCTGGTAATGGCTCGCCAGTACCGTTCGCCGGCCGTCATGCTCGGTGCGCGACACGCAGCGCCCGGCATGCTCGCACGTGACGAGGCGCCCCTGGCGGTCGACGCTGTTGCCGTTGCTGTTCCGGGCAGGCTGGCGGAACACCGAGACCGAACCGTCGGTCTCGTCCCAACGCAGCATCCGGTCGTTGGGGATGTCCGACCAGACGAGATACCGCCCGGCCCCGAACCAGGCCGGACCTTCCGCCCAGCGGCAGCCGGTCCAGAGCCGCTCGACATGGACGTTGCCGAGAACGAGCCGCCGGAAGCGCTCGTCGATGACCTCGAAGTCCGCTGTCAACATCCCGCTCCTCCCGTTAACTTGCAGACCCCGATCACGCCCGCCGGCTGCCACCCGCCGAGAGGACCGCGATGATGATGAGCCCGGTCCGGATAAGCCGAAACCCGGCCAGTTTCGGCAAGATCTATCCGCAGCCCCACGACGTCCGGCTGGACGCCATCGTCAGCTCACCATCGTCAGTGAGGAGCGTCTAAAAGTCTCGCGCACGGCGTTGAGCCATAGCCGCCCCTTCTTTGTTCGCCTTCTCGGCACCTTCCGCCCTTCGCGACACCAGATCCGCTTGACCCGCCTGGCGTTCCACCACCAGTCGACCCGCCGCAGGAGCGCCGAGAGCCGTAGCGGACGTAGGTCGTGGTGATCGTGACCAATTCCGCCGTCAGCCGCGCCTCGGCCTCCGGCGTCGCCGCCACACGGCGCTGCGTCAAGCGCGGTCGGCCGAGCAGCCGACAAGCCGAGGTGCAGTTCACGCGCGAGATCAACGGCTCGCTGTACGTGCGGCGGCAGCCTCCGATCTTGATAAAGCGACCGCCGCCCATTAGCTGCATTAGCACTCAGTCTATACGAGTGCCAGAACGCCGGGCGGCCTCAGGCTGGCCCGCCGTCTACATGATTTGAAAGAGAGACATGGAATTTGTTCCCCTTCACGACCGCGTCCTCGTCCGTCGGATCGAGGGCGAAGACAAGACCAAGGGCGGTTTGATCATCCCCGACAGCGCGAAGGAAAAGCCCGCCGAGGCTGAAGTCATCGCCGTCGGCGAGGGGGCACGCAAGGATACGGGCGAGCTGATCCCGATGGCGGTCAAGGCCGGCGACCGGATCCTGTTCGGCAAGTGGTCGGGGACCGAGGTCAAGATCGAGGGCGAAGACTACCTGATCATCAAGGAGTCCGACGTCCTCGGCATTATCCAAGGCGAGAGCGTGGCGCAGAAGGCCGCCTGACTTCAGTCTGTCCGAAGCAATTTCACCGAAGGACTTTCCCACTATGGCCGCCAAGCAGCTCAAGTTCAGCACCGATGCCCGTGACCGCATGCTGAAGGGCGTGGACATCCTCGCCAACGCCGTCCGCGTCACCCTCGGCCCAAAGGGCCGCAACGTGATTCTCTCCAAGTCTTTCGGCGCGCCGCGGATCACCAAGGACGGCATCACCGTCGCCAGGGAGATCGAACTCGAGGACAAGTTCGAGAACATGGGCGCGCAGATGGTCCGCGAGGTGGCCCAGCGCACCAACGACGAGGCGGGCGACGGGACCACCACCGCCACCGTTCTCGCGCATGCGATGCTCAAGGAAGGCCTGAAGTCCGTCGCCGCCGGCATGAACCCGATGGACCTCAAGCGCGGCGTCGACCAGGCGGTCGCCCTCGTGGTCGAGGACATAAAGGCGCAGGCCCGTACGGTCTCCGCGTCAGACGAGATCGGCCAGGTCGGCTCGATCGCCGCGAACGGCGAGGCCGAGATCGGCCGGCAGATCGCCGAGGCCATGCAGAAGGTCGGCAACGAGGGGGTCATCACCGTCGAGGAGAACAAGGGCTTCGACACCGAGACCGAGGTGGTCGAGGGGATGCAGTTCGACCGGGGCTACATCAGCCCCTACTTCATCACCAACGCCGACAAGATGGTGGCCGACCTCGATGACGCCGTGATCCTGATTTACGAGAAAAAGCTCTCGTCGCTGCAGCCGATGGTGCCGCTGCTCGAGACGGTGATCCAGTCGAACAAGCCGCTCCTGATCATCGCCGAGGACGTCGACGGCGAGGCGCTTGCCACCCTCGTGGTGAACAAGCTCCGCGGCGGCCTCAAGGTCGCAGCCGTCAAGGCGCCGGGCTTCGGCGACCGCCGCAAGGCGATGCTTCAGGACATCGCGATCCTCACCGGCGGCCAGGTCATCTCCGAAGACCTCGGCATGAAGCTCGAGAGCGTCGGCATCGACATGCTCGGAACCGCCCGCAAGATCTCGATCACCAAGGACGCGACGACCATCGTCGACGGCCACGGCGCGAAGGCCGACATCGAAGCGCGGGTTTCCCAGATCAAGGCGATGATCGAGGAGACCACGTCCGACTACGACAAGGAGAAGCTCCAGGAGCGCCTCGCGAAACTTTCGGGGGGCGTAGCGATCATCCGCGTCGGCGGCGCGTCCGAAGTCGAGGTGAAGGAGCGCAAGGACCGCGTCGACGATGCCTTGAACGCCACCCGCGCCGCCGTGCAGGAGGGTGTCGTCGTCGGAGGCGGCGTCGCGCTGGTGCGCGCGTCGAAGAAGCTTCGCGGAGTGGAGGGGGCGAACCCCGACCAGACCGCCGGCATCGCGATCGTGCGCAAGGCGCTCCAGGCTCCGTTGCGCCAGATCGCCCAGAATGCGGGCGTGGACGGCTCGGTCGTCGCCGGGAAGATCATGGACTCCGAGGATGCGAGCTTCGGCTTCGATGCGCAGACCGAGGAATATGGTGACATGTTCAAGTTCGGCATCATCGATCCCGCCAAGGTCGTCCGCACCGCGCTTCAGGACGCTGCATCGGTCGCTGGCCTCCTGATCACCACCGAGGCGATGATCGCCGAGAAGCCCGAGCCGAAGGGCCAGGGCGGCGGCATGCCCGGCGGCATGGGCGGCATGGAAGGGATGATGTGACGGCAAGCAGGGTCTGACGCAGCGAAAACTCCGCGTTGGCAAGTCGGGCGTCCAGTAGGGTGCCCGATTGCTGCCAGCCGCAAGATCAGCCTGTACCGCTGACTTCATCCGCTCGAGGACGGCCCATGGCTCTTCCGGCGCACCGATCTCGAAGCGCCCGCCGTCCAGAAGCTTCTTCCTCACGCCCGAACCAGGGCAAGGCACCCCGCAGAACCTGATCCCGCACAAGAGAACCTATTCCGGTCAATGACATAGCGAGATGACGGATGCCGTGCTCGACGAGGTCAAGGAATGGCGGGCGCGGACGCTCGACGCGGTCTATCCGGTGGTGAGACGCGGAGGCGGCGAGCGTGTCTATCGACTACTGCCGCGGCGTGGCGACGAACATCCTGATCCTTCACCTGGGTGGCGTTCCTGTTCTGTGCCCAGAATGCAGATCGCCTCACCACGACGGCACGTGTTGTCCCAGGGAACGCCACAGCATTCCAATCCGTCCCGAAAGGCGTTAGGGAACGAGGATGGTATCCGACACGCGCTCTGACGCGACATCCGTGGTCGCGCGTTCGTACGACTCGCAGGCCGCCCGATATGACAGGAGATGGTCATCCTATGTCGCGCGCAGCACCGAGCTGACGCTGGCGGCCCTTCCGGCGCTTGTCCCCGGAGCCCGCGTGCTCGACGTTGGCTGCGGAACCGGGCACCTGCTGGCCGCGCTGCGAGAGCGAGGCGAGAGCCTGGCGCTGACCGGGGTGGACGTCAGCAAGGGCATGCTCGCCGGAGCCGCGGAACGGCTCGGTGACGATGCTGTGCTGTGCCAGGCCCCGGCGGAACGGCTTCCGTTCGGCGAGGGCGCCTTCGACGCGGTCGTGACGGCGAGCTCGCTGCATTACTGGCGCGCCCCCGAAGGTGGCCTTGCAGAGGTCGCCCGCGTTCTGGCAGTCTGCGGGGTTCTTGTCGTGACCGACTGGTGCCGCGAGAGCTGGCGCATGCGCCTCATGGATCTTTACCTGCGGCTGCGCGACCCCGCGCATCACCGAGCTCTGACGCGGGACGAACTCGCGGGCCTGGCTGCCGAAGCGGGCTTCCGCGTCGAGCACCACAGACGGTACCAGATCGAGAGGCTGTGGCAGCTTCAGGTGCTGGCGGCGCGCCGCAGTGGGGCGCCGAGGTCAGCGCGCTCCGGCAGCATGCCCGCAGATCCAGAGCCCTGTTGACCACCCCAGTCCAGCGGTTCAGCCACTTTCCATCCTTCAAGCCGCCTGACGCCTCAACTCCTGCAGCTCGCGCCCGAGATAACCGGCGATGGCTCCCATGCCGGTGACGGCAAGACCTGCCGCCGCCTCCGCCTCGGCGTTGTAGTTCGTGTTCGTGTTCACGTCGTAGACCATCGCGGCGCCGTCCTGCCCGGTCGCGAATTCTATCCCGGCGATATCGATGCCAGCGATCTGCAGGAAGTGTTCGAGCCGGCGCTTCAGGTCGGAGTCGATCGCCTCGAAAACCCGAAAGGGCGGCCGCCCGCCCGGTGCGGCGCAGACATCGGCCGGGCACAGTTCGAAGCCGCCGGTCGTGCTGACTTCGACGGCGTAGAGGAATTGCCCGCCGATGAACTCGGCACGCGTGATTACAGGCTCGGACGCCTCGATATACTCCTGGAGGAGGTAGACCCCGTCGAGCGGTTCGGAAAAGTCTGGCGCCGTGACCCGTGCCGCGAGCTCGTTCGCGCTTCCGACGAGCGCGACGCCGAGCCCCTTGCCACCCCTGTTCGGCTTCAGGATGAAGCCGCCTTCGGGGAAGGCCGAGCGCGCTGCTTCCGCGAGCGGGTGTTTTCCGACGACGGCGACCGTCCGCGGCGTCTTGATCCCGGCCCGGGCGAGCGCCGCGTACTGGCGCACCTTGCTGACCTCAAGACCGAGCGCCGGCATACCATTGATGACCCGACGCCCATGCTGGTCGAGCCAGGCAAGCACCACCGATGTCAGCTCCGGAGAAAAGCGGTGCCCGCACGTATGCGACGACGCGCTCATCCGGTTGTAGAAGATGCCTTTCGGCGGCGGCATCGAGAGGTCGACCGCGCGCTCCGTCAGCACCCACTCCTCCCAGGGAGCGCCCCTCGCGTCGAGGGCCCTCGCGAGCGGGGGCAACCAGTCGGGGTCCTCGTGAAGAACGAAGATCTTCATCACGCTCTCTCCTCTGGGGCTCTGCCGAACGCCCGGAACCTGGATATCGCCCGGTGTGCGGGCTTCAGCCTCCGAAGAGGATGACCGCCATCGGGACAGGCGCAACCGCCAGAGCGACGGCGGCGAGGTAGCCGCCCGCCGCGAACAGGCGGCTGTAACCGGCGGCGAGCCCGATCCCGCCACCACCGCCGATCAGCGCATTGCCCGGCACGTTGAGGGCCACCATCAGCGCCACGTAGCGGTGCCGCAGCAGGAACGGCACGATCCGCGACGGCGCCGCCTGCACGAGAATCTCGAGGCGCCGCTCCCGGGGCAGCGCCTGCATTCGCCGGATGCCTCCCGCGATGCGATGCAGGCGGAGCCGGTCGAACGCGCGCGCGGCCGACGCTTCCGGCAGGAGGCGCCCCATCAGGAACGAGCAGAACAATGCCAGCACCGTCGCGCCGTAGACGACGGGGGCGATCCTGGCCCCGAACATGGCGAGCAGGATCAGCCCGATCTCGATGCCCGGCACGAAGGGCAGCGCCAGCAGCGCAACGTAGAGCGCGACCGCGACCACGATCGCGCCAAGGACGGCCGGCTCGACGCTCGGGGTCAGGTATGCGGCGAGCCGGCCCTCGACCCATTGCCCGGCCAGATTCGCCGCGATGACGAGGCCGAGGAGCAGCGCCACCTTCCAGGCGAGCTGGGGACCGACCGCAAGCCGCCGGCGTGAGGCCTCGGTGGGGATCATCGCCTTGACCGGTGCAGCCGGCCCTGTCGGCGCCCGGACCGCCCGATGATCGCGCGCTCGGCGTCGACGGTCCGATACCAGCGCCCGTGCGTGCGGCGCATCGTGCAGGTCTGCACGCCGCCAAAGACCTTCTGCTCCGCGGATGTCACCGTCGACCCCCTCTCGGATACCCCTGCCGGAGACCATACGGGATCTGCCACCTGCTGGCTTGCGGCTTTCCTGGGGAATACCTGGAGAACGTCGGAGGGCATGTGCCCGCGCGACGTTCAAACGGGCGCCTTTGCGCCGGCAAGGACGCTCTGCCGCATCGCAGCCGCCCGCTGCGCGCCTGTTGACGGCGCGGGGGCTTGAAACACTTCGGGGCGGCCCACCGTATTGCAGCCAGCATCAGCCAGAGGAGCCGTTCCGATCATGAAGCACCTGTCACTCGCCGCGGTCGCAGCGGCCGCCATCGGCCTTTCGGCCCCCGCTCCGGCCGCGAGCGATCCGGGTGACTGGGAGGCCGTTCTCGCCGAGGCGCGGGGGCAGACAGTCTACTGGCACGCCTGGGGCGGCGATCAGCGGATCAACGCCTTCATCGCTTGAATCGGCGGCGAGCTCGAGGCCCGGCACGGCATCGGTCTCGTCCACGTCAAGCTCGCCGACACCTCGGACGCGGTGACCCGGGTGATCGCCGAGGCAGGTGCCGGGCGCACGGCCGGGGGCGCCGTCGACGCGATCTGGATCAACGGCGCGAACCTACGCTCGACCGCGTGGCGCGGCCCCTCGGGCTCGGCCTCGCCGCGCTTGCCGCGGCCGCGGTGCTGGCGGGCCTCGCCGGCCTAGCGGTCTGGTCGGCGGCCGGGCCGTGGCAGTTCCCGGACACACTCCCCTCGAGACTGAGTGCCGCGGCCTGGGAGCGGCAGGCTGCGAGCCTCGGGCGCGTTGCCGGCGCCACTGCGGCGATCGGCCTCGTGGCCACGGCGGTCGCGCTGACGCTCACGGTCTCCTGCCTCGAGGCCGAACACCGCACCCGCCGCCCGCTCGGCGGCCGCGGCCTCGCGATCCTCTACCTGCCGCTCCTCGTGCCGCAGATCGCCTTCCTGCCGGGCCTGCAGACCTTCATGCTGCTCCTCGGGATGGACGGCGGCTTCGGCGTCGTCGTGGCGGCGCATGTCGTCTTCGTGCTGCCGTATGTCTTCTTCCTCGCGCTCGCCGACCCCTGGCGCGCCTGGGACGGCCGCACGGGGACGGCGGCGGCCGCGCGCTCGGCGCGTCGCCTGAGCGCATCCTCTGGGCCGTGCGCCTGCCGATGCTGCTCCGGCCGGTCCTCGCCGCGGCGGCGCTCGGCTTCGCGGTATCGGTGGCGCAGTACCTGCCGACGCTGATCATCGGCGGCGGCCGGGTCGCGACGCTGACGACGGAGGCCGTGGCGCTGGCCGCCGGCGCCAACCGCCGCGTCATCGGCGTCTACGCCCTCGCGCAGGTCCTCGCGCCGATGGCGGCCTTCGCACTGGCGCTCGCCATCCCGGCGCTCGTCCTCCGCAACCGGCGGGGGCTTGCTGCATGAGCGCGGGCCTCGTCTTCGACCGGCTCGAGATCCGGCGCGGCCGGAACCGCCTCTTCGCGCTCGATCTTGCCGTGCCGCCGGGAGCCGTGCTGACGGTCATGGGGCCGTAGAGCGCGTCGCGACGCTCGGGCGGCCGCTGATGATCCTGCACGCGCCCGGCGACGCCACCGTCGGCATCGACAACGCCGCCTCACTCTACCAGGCCGCGAAGCATCCCAAGAGCTTCGTGTCGCTCGACGGCGCCGACCACCTGCTGACCCGGCGCGAGGACGCGGCCTTCGTCGCCGACATCCTCGCCGCATGGTCGCGGCGCTATCTTGCCGCGGTGGAGGCCGAGGCCGAAACGGGCGTGCGGGTGACCGAGACCGGCGCGGGCCGCTTCCAGGTCGCGATGCAGGCCGGGCCGCATGTCATCCTCGGCGACGAGCCGGCCTCGGTCGGCGGCGGCGGCAGCGGGCCGAGCCCCTACGAGCTGCTCTCCATGGCGCTCGGCGCCTGCACGGCGATGACGCTGCGCCTGTACGCGCGCAAGAAGCAGCTCGACCTCGGGCGCGTCAGCGTCGCGGTGGCGCACGACCGGGTCCACGCGGAGGACTGCGCCGAGCGCGAGACGCGCGAGGGGCGGATCGACCGGTTCGAGCGGGTGATTTCGGTGGAAGGCGCGATCGACCCCGGCCTCGCGGCGAAGCTGGTCGAGATCGCCGGCAAATGCCCGGTGCACCGCACGCTCGAGGCCGAGGCGGCGGTGGTCACCCGCCTTGCGCAGGACGCTTGAGCTTGCCGCGGCGGCGCGACAAGGTGCGGCCGGCGACCCGCCCGCCGGCGGACGCGGCGCACGCTGGCATGAGGATGCCGTCATGACGATCTCGCCGATGCGCTACCTCGTCACCGGCGCCTCGTCGGGGATCGGGCTCGCGCTCGTGCAGCGCCTCGCGGCCTCGGGCCATGCCGTCCTCGCGACCGGCCGGCGGCCGGAGGCGGCGCTGCCGGGGGACTTCCCGGACGTGCCCCACCTCGCCGCCGACCTCGCGTCGCCGGGCGGCGCGGCCGCGGTCGCAGTCCGCGTGCCGGCCGGGCTCGACCGGGCGATCCTGAACGCCGGCACCGGCCAGTACCGGCCGATCAAGGCCGAGACGGCAGCGGACGTCGCCGCAATCCTCGAGACGAACCTGATCGCGCCGCTCCGGCTCGCCCACGCCCTGCATCCCGCGCTCGAGGCCTCGCTCGCTGCTGCGCGCCCGGGCGCTCCGCCCCGGCGGCAGCCTGGTTCTGATCGGCTCGCTGTCGCACCGGCTGGGCTATCCAGGCGCCGCGGCCTATGCCGCGTCCTGGGCGAAGGTCTGATGTAGGGAACGCCGCATGATCACGACGCTCGTATCCGGCTGGCTGGCAAGCGCGGTCTTGCTCTGGATTTTGTTGGGAAAAGATAAGGCCAAAAGCGACGCTGGAGATACGGCAGGCTTCTGGGGTCTAACATTCGTCTGGATCTTCTGCACCGTCGGCCTGCTGATCGAGTTGTGGCTTATCCCCGAGGTGGCTCAGTGAGCGCCCGCCTGGCCGCCCGCTCACCCGGGCCGGCATCAAGGTCCTGACCGTCCATCCCGGCCCGCTCGACACTCCGCACGCCGCCCGGCACGCGCCGCCG
>SKOX01000390.1 GCA_007119835.1 Paracoccaceae bacterium | reverse complement strand
CTCGGCGTGGTGCGGGCGGTCACCGACCGGGTGCTGGTGATGAAGGACGGCGCGATCGTCGAGGAGGGGCCGACGAACGCCATCTTCGACGCGCCGTCGCATCCCTACACGCGCGAGCTGCTCGCCGCGGTGCCGATGCTCGAGATGAGCGCGTGACCCCCATGGCCGCGGCGGCGGCGCGCGGCTAGGCTGGTGGCAAGACAGGGGCAATGCGCGGGAGCGAAGGCTGATGCGGCCGGGTCCACGGAACCTGATCACCGACGTCGAGGGGCTCTCGGTCGGCCATGCCGCCTGCGACCGGCTGAAATCGGGCGTGACGGTGGTGCTGGGCGAGACGCCCTTCGTCGCGGCGGTCGACGTCATGGGCGGCGCGCCGGGCACGCGCGAGACCGACCTGCTGGCGCCACACCGGCTGGTCGAGGCTGTGGACGCGCTGGTGCTTTCGGGCGGCTCGGCCTTCGGCCTCGACGCGGCTGCCGGCGTGGCGGACATCCTCCGCACGCGGGGGCGCGGCTTCCGGATCGGCGAGGTCGTGGTGCCGATCGTGCCGGCCGCGATCCTGTTCGATCTCCTGAACGGCGGCGACAAGGCCTGGGAGGCGAGCCCCTACCGCGCGCTCGGGGCGCAGGCGCTCGACGCCGCGGGCCCGGACTTTGCGCTCGGCCGCGCCGGCGCGGGCATGGGCGCGATGACCGGCACGCTGATGGGCGGCATAGGCTCGGCCTCCTACGTGCTCGAGAGCGGCATCACGGTCGGCGCCCTCGTCGCCGTCAACGCCTTCGGCAGCGCCACAGCGCCCGGCGGCCGCACCTTCTGGGCCGGCGCCTTCGAGGAGGGCGGCGAGTTCGGCGGCCTCGGGCCGCCCCGCGCCAAGTACGACGCGACGATACCGCTGCCGCGCAAGCCGATGGCGATGGGCGGCGCGGGCAACACCACCCTCGCCGTCGTCGCCACCGACGCCACCCTCGACAAGGCGGCCGCGACCCGCCTCGCCGAGGCGGCCCACGACGGGATGGCCCGCGCGCTCCTGCCCGCCCACACGCCCTACGACGGCGACCTGGTATTCGCGGCTGCGACCGGACGACGGCCCCTGGGCGACGCGCCGGTCGAGGCGATGACGGCGATCGGCCATGCCGGCGCCCTCTGCCTTACCCGGGCCATCGCCCGCGCGGTCTTCGCCGCGCGCCCCGCGCCCGGCGACCTCCTGCCATGCTGGTCCGAGCTCGCCGACTGACGCCGGCCCCGCGGCCGGACCCTTGCCGGCCGGTCGATGTCCGGCGACGTTCCGTTCCGGATCAATGGGATGGCCGGTTGTCCACGTGCGGACACCGGCCCCTCCACGCCGCAGCCGTCACTCCTGCTGCATCTCGGCGATGTACTCGATGAGCGCCAGGATCCTGCCGCGCACGAAGGCCTCCCGCTCCTCGGGCTCGTGCGGCCAGCCCAGCGCCGCATAGGCCTGCGCGGAGTAGCGGTCGCCCCAGGCCGGCATCTCCCGCGTGCCGTGGGCGCCGGTGCCGGCGCCGCCCTCGATGACCTCGTAGAGCACGCCCGCCGGGAAGACGCCCTCGTTGTCCCGCTGGATCGTCGTCAGGTCCGGCACGTCGACCGTGAGATAGTCGGCAAGCACCCCGTCGCCCTGCCCGTCGACCCCGTGGCACTGGGCGCAGGCCGTCATGTACTCGATCCGCCCGATCTCGCGCGCGTCGACGATCATCCCGCGCTCCGGCATGTCCACGATCTCCTGCGCCGCCGCGGGTGCCGCCGCCACCAGCGCCGCCAGGCACGCCGCGACCGCCGCGCGCCGCCGAGCCAAAGTCATGTTCATTGCTCGCCTCACTGCTCCTGCATGCCTGCGATATGGTCGATCACCGCGAGGATCCGAGCGCGCACGAATGCCTCGCGCTGGCCCGGCTCCACCCGGACGCCGTGGAGAATGTAGGTGTCGGTGAGCAGCCGCTCGCCCCAGGCCGGCATGCCCGACGCTGCATGCACCTCGTTCTCCGCGCCGCCCTCGATGATCCGGTAGACCCGCGCGAAGGGAAAGACGCCGTCGTTGTCGCGCTGGATCGTGGTGAGGTCGGGCATCTCGACCGTGAGAAACTCCGCCATAGGCCCCTCGCCGCGGCCGTCGGCGCCGTGGCAGGCCGCGCAGTGAGCGCCGTAGACGATGCGTCCCAGATCCCGCTCGCCCTCCGCTGCGGCCGGCGAGGCGAGCCCCGCCGCTGCGAGCGCGAGCATCGCCCCGCGCAATCGTGCTGCTGCCATGGTCCTCTCCTGCTCGTCTTTCGGGGCATCGGCGTCACGCCGGAATGCCCGCGTCGACGGGAGCCTACACCCGGTCGCGACGCGATGGCATCACAAAAAAGCCGAACGCCGGCCCCTCATCGGGACCGGCGTTCCGATCGCTGGTTTTCGCAGAGTTGCCGCGGGTTACTCGATGATCTTCGACACGACGCCGGCGCCGACGGTGCGGCCGCCCTCGCGGATGGCGAAGCGCAGGCGCTCCTCCATGGCGATCGGCGCGATCAGCTCGACGTTGAACTTCAGGTT
>SKOX01000272.1 GCA_007119835.1 Paracoccaceae bacterium | reverse complement strand
TCCTGGAGCATCCAGGTGAGGAACTTGAACGCCTCCTCAGCATTCGGCGTGTCGAACAGGAAGACGCCGCCGCCGCCGAGGAAGGGAACGCCCTGCTCGTAGCCCGCGAGGTTGTCCTCCCACTTGGGCAGCGGCTGGTAGGCGACGTTGCCCGCCGCCTCGCCGTCGGGGTCCTCCACACTCGCGAGGCCCTGCGGCCACATCGTCGCCATCGCGAGCCGGCCGTCGCGAAAGAAGTCGAGGCCCTCGAGGAAGGCCCAGGCCTGCGCCTCGCGCGGCGCCACGCTCTGGGCGAGATCGACGAAATACTCCGCCGCCTCGACCAGGATCGGGTGGTCGATGTCAGGCTCGAAGTTCTCGTCCCAGCCGCGCAGCCCGGTCGAGTAGAGCACGACGATGAAGCTGCGCGTGATGCCGGCGCCCGGGCCGAGCGCGTCGGCCCAGCCGTAGAGCGGCCGGTCGAGCTCCTCGCCCGCCACCGTCTCGCCCGCGTCCCTGGTGAAGAACTCCGCGACCTCGCGCAGCTCCGCCCATGTCTGCGGGATCTCGAGCTCGCGGCCGTACTGCTCCTCGAAGGCCGCCCGCTCGTCCTCGTGCTCGAAGAAGTCGCGCCGCGCGATCAGCATCGGCGCCGCAGGCGTGGTCGGCAGCGCGATGATCTCGCCCGGCCGCGCCTCGCTCCTCATGTGGCTCTCGATCACGAGCTCGGGGTAGGCGTCGATGTCGAAGCCGTGCTCCTCGATCAGCGGCGTGAGGTCGATGACGTGGTCCGCAAACGTGCCGAACCACCCCGGCGAGTGATAGCCCATGTCCCACAGGGCCGTCCCGCCGATCGCCTCGATCGCCATGCGGTCGCGGAGCTGGTCGGGGGGCAGGATCTCGCCCACGACGCGCACGCCGGTCTCCTCCTCGTAGCGCGGCGCGAAGTAGTTGATGACGGCGTCCGCCTCCTCGCCGGGATGCAGCGCCCAGCGGATCGTCACGTCCTGCGCCGCCGCCGCGCCCGCGACGCCAGCGGCCAGCGCCGCGCCGAGCGCGATGCCTGCGTATGGTCTCGTCATTCGCTTCCTCCTCCTGTTGTCGTTGCCGGCAGCGGCTCTTCCGGGCCTCAGTTCAGCCGGGCTCCCGTGTCCGGGTCGAAGAGATGCACCCGCCCCTGCCGCGGCTGGAGCCGGATCGCCTCGCCGGGCCGGAGAGCGTGCCGCTCGCGGAAGATCGCCGTCATGGGACCGCTCGGCGTGCTCGCCATCACGTGGATCTCCGCGCCCGTCGGCTCGACCACCTCGACCGTCGCCGGCAGTCCGTCCTCGGCGAGCGCCAGGTCCTCCGGCCGCATCCCGATCACGATCGGCCGCCCCGCCTCGAGCGCCGGCAGCCCGTCGAGCGCGACCTCGTCCTCGCCGATCCGCACCGCGCCGTCTCCGGCCCCCGCCCCCCGCATGAGGTTCATCGACGGCGAGCCGATGAAGCCCGCGACGAACAGGTTCTCCGGCCGGTCGTAGAGATCGAGCGGCGCGCCCGCCTGCATCACCCGGCCGTCGCTCATCACCACGATGACGTCGGCCATGGTCATCGCCTCGATCTGGTCGTGCGTGACATAGACCGTCGTGGTGCCGAGCCGCTGGTGCAGCTGCTTGATCTCCGCCCGCATCGCCACGCGCAGCTTGGCGTCGAGGTTCGAGAGCGGCTCGTCGAACAGATACACCTTCGGGTTCCGCACGATCGCGCGCCCCATCGCCACCCGCTGCCGCTGCCCGCCCGAGAGCTGCCGCGGATACCGCTCGAGCATCGTGCCGAGGTTGAGGATGGCCGCCGCCTTCTCGACCCGCGCGGCGATCTCGGCCTTGGGCACGCCCTGGAGCTTCAGCGCGAAGCCCATGTTCTGCGCCACCGTCATGTGCGGGTAGAGCGCGTAGGACTGGAACACCATGGCGATGTCGCGGTCCTTCGGCGCGAGGTCGTTGACCTCCCGCCCGCCGATCAGGATCTGGCCGGCGCTCACGTCCTCGAGCCCGGCGATGATCCTCAGCAGGGTCGACTTGCCGCAGCCCGACGGCCCGACCAGCACGACGAAGCTGCCGTCGGCGATCTCGACGTCGATGCCGTGGATTACGCGCGTCGCGCCATAGGCCTTCTCGACGCCACGAACCGAGACCTCGGCCATCGCTCCTCCCCTGGCCGTGCGACTTCGTCGCGCCACGGCTCATGTTTCGGCCATCCTCCGCGCTTCCCGCAGGCCCGTCAAGACTTAACTCCGGCGCAACGACTTAAGCGCCGCGCGCCGCCCCGCCGGACCACGGATACCCCCGCACAATCGCGCCAAATGATACAGGCCGGCGATTTACCTTGCCCCGGGGAGCGGGGAGAAGGATCATGGGCCGGGCTCACCTCGGAGGAAGCGGCTTGCGCGAGGACCGGGACAACGCACAGGCGCCGCGGGAGCGCGAGCGGACGGGCGCCAGGGGCCGATCGTCCGCCGAACGCCTGATCCTCTCCACGATCCGGCGGCGCGCGGCGATCCCGAGCGTCGAGATCGCGCAGGAGCTCGGCATCTC
>SKOX01000116.1 GCA_007119835.1 Paracoccaceae bacterium | reverse complement strand
ATGGGAAACCCTCGCGCGCCCCCTCGACCCGATGCCCCTTGACCTCGCCGCCTGATTAAGGCCACCTCAACCCGCTCGGAGGATGCCGCCCGAGAATTTCCACCAGAACCGAGACACTACCGCCCGGGGCCGATGTTCCGGTGTCGCCGGCGACCGTCGCGATTGCGGCAGCGCCGGCGGCGGCCCAGAGTACGCCTCGCCACCCGCAGCTGCACCGGATCATCGCCATGCTCGAAGCCCTTTCCCTTCTCCTCGCCTGCCAGCTCGCCGGGGAGGCGCTGGTGCGGCTCTCCGGCCTCACCTTTCCCGGGCCGGTCCTCGGCATGGCGATCATGCTGGGCCTCGTCGCGCTCGCCGGCCGCACCGGCGCGGCGCTCGACGGCGTGGCGGACACCATCATGCGGAACCTGTCGCTGCTCTTCGTGCCGGCCGCGGTCGGCGTGATCCAGCAGGTCGACCTGATCGCGACCCACTGGCTCGCCATCGCGGCCTCGCTCGTGGGCTCGACCATCCTCACGCTGATCGTCACCGTGGCGGTCTTCCGGGCGACCTCGCGGCTCGTGGGGCATTCATGAGCCCCGACATCTACCGGATCTGGGTCTATCTCGCCGAGACGCCGCTGCTGTGGCTGACCGCGACGCTCGTGGCCTATGTCGTCGCCGAACGGCTGTCGCGCGCCCTCGGCCGCCATCCGCTGGCGAGCCCGACGATCCTGGCGGCCGGGCTTCTCGTCGCGCTGCTCGTGGCGACGGACACGCCCTATGCCGACTATTTCGAGGGGGCGCAGTTCGTCCACTTCCTGCTCGGGCCCGCGACGGTCGCGCTCGCCATCCCGCTCTGGCACCATCGCGCACAGGTGCGCCACAACCTCGTGCCGATGCTGGCGGCGCTGTTCGCAGGATCGGTCACGGCCATCGTCTCGGCCGTCGGCATCGCCTGGGCCTTCGGCGCGCCCGAGACGATCCTGTGGTCGCTCGCGCCGAAATCGACGACCTCGCCGATCGCCATGGCGCTGACCGAGCCGTTCGGCGGCATTCCGGCGCTGGCCGCGGTGCTGGTGCTGCTGACCGGCATGGTCGGGGCGATCGTGGTGACGCCGCTGATGAACCTGCTCAGGATCCGCGACTTCGCCGCCCGCGGCTTCGCCGCCGGCGTCGCCTCGCACGGCCTCGGCACCGCGCGGGCCTTCCAGGTCAGCCAGGAGGCGGGGACCTTCGCGGGCATCGCCCTGGGGCTGAACGGCGCGATGACCGCGATCCTGTTCCTGCTGATCCCGCTGCTGCTCTGACCGAGCCCCGCCCGCCTCGGCGGGGCGGAGCCCCGCACTCGCCGGGCGGGCCGACGCTTCGCGCCGGCGGGCGCGAAATCCAACGCGCCGGCGGGCACGCAATTCGAAGCGCCGGCGGGCGCGCAATTCGAAGCGCCGGCGGGCGCGCAATCCGACGCGCCGGCGGGCGCGAAACCCGACCCGCCGGGGCCGGGATCAGGCGCGGCGGGCCTCGATGCCGACGGAGCCGAGGGTGTCGAGCACCTTGGCCTCGATGTGCTTGGCGTTCATCGCGGCCACGGCGTACATCTTCGCCGGGCTGTCCTGGTCGATGAAGCTGTCGGGCAGCACCATCGAGCGGTACTTCAGGCCGCGGTCGAACACGCCCTCCTCGGCGAGCAGCTGGGCGACGTGGCTGCCGAAGCCGCCGACCGAGCCCTCCTCGATGGTGATCAGCGCCTCGTGCTCGGCCGCGAGCCGCAGGATCAGCTCGCGGTCGAGGGGCTTGGCGAAGCGCGCATCGGCCACCGTCGGCGAGATGCCGCGGGCGCGCAGGGACTCGCGCGCCTTCATCACCTCGGCGAGCCGGGTGCCGAAGGACAGGATGGCGACGCCCGAGCCCTCGGCGACCATGCGGCCGCGGCCGATCTCGAGCGGCTCGCCGCGCTCGGGCATCTCGACGCCGACGCCCTCGCCGCGCGGGAAGCGGAAGGCGCACGGACGGTCGTCGAGCGCAACCGCGGTCGCGACCATGTGGACGAGCTCGGCCTCGTCGGCGGCGGCCATCACCACGAAACCCGGCAGGCAGGCGAGATAGGCGATGTCGAAGGCGCCCGCGTGCGTCGGCCCGTCGGCGCCGACGAGGCCGGCGCGATCGATGGCGAAGCGCACCGGCAGGCGCTGGATCGCCACGTCGTGCACGATCTGGTCGTAGCCGCGCTGCAGGAAGGTCGAGTAGATCGCGCAGAACGGCTTCATGCCGCCCGCAGCCATGCCGGCGGCGAACGTCACCGCGTGCTGCTCGGCGATGCCGACGTCGAAGGTCCGGCGCGGAAAGCGCTCGCCGAAGAGGTTGAGCCCGGTCCCGTCCGGCATCGCCGCGGTGACCGCGACGATGCGGCTGTCGCGCTCGGCCTCCCGGATCAGGCTCTGCGCGAAGACCTTGGTATAGGCCGGCGCGTTCGACGGCGCCTTTTTCTGGGCGCCCGAGACCACGTCGAACTTGGCGACGCCGTGGTACTTGTCGGCCGATTGCTCGGCCGGGGCGTAGCCCTTGCCCTTCATGGTGCGGCAGTGGATCAGCACCGGCTTGTCGGCGCGCACCTTCTGGTCGCGCAGGACCTTCAGCAGCCAGTCGAGGTCGTGGCCGTCGACGGGACCGACATAGTTGAAGCCGAGCTCCTCGAAGAGGGTGCCGCCGATGGTGATGCCCTTGACCAGCTCGCGGGCGCGCTTGGCGCCCTCGACCATCGGGCGGGGCAGCATCTTCACGCCGCGCTCGGCCGCGTCCATCAGGTCCTGGAACGGCGCCCCCGAGACGATGCGGCTCAGATAGCTCGACATCGCGCCGGTCGGCGGGGCGATCGACATCTCGTTGTCGTTGAGGATGACGAAGAGCCGCTTGTGCAGGTGGCCGGCGTTGTTCATCGCCTCGTAGGCCATGCCGGCGGACAGCGCCCCGTCGCCGATCACCGCGACGACGTCGCCGACATCCTCGGAACCGAGCTCGCGCGCCATGGTGAAGCCGAGACCCGCCGAGATCGAGGTCGAGGAATGCGCCGCGCCGAACGGATCGTACTCGCTCTCCATCCGCTTGGTGAAGCCCGACAGGCCGCCGCCGGCGCGCAGCGTGCGGATGCGGTCGCGCCGGCCGGTCAGGATCTTGTGCGGGTAGCACTGGTGGCCGACGTCCCAGATCAGCTTGTCGCGCGGCGTGTCGAAGACCGCGTGGATCGCCACGGTGAGCTCGACGACGCCGAGGCCCGCCCCGAGATGCCCGCCGGTGACCGAGACCGCGGAGATCGTCTCCTGACGCAGTTCGTCGGCCACGGCCTTGAGCTCGGCGTTCGAGAGGCCCTTCAGGTCGGCAGGCACCGTGATCCGGTCCAGATGCGGGGTTTCGGGCCGGTTCTCGCTCATGGTCGCGTCGCCTCCTGCGGCGGGTTTGTCGTTCATCCGGTGCGCTCGACGGCGAAGCGCGCCAGCTGGCGCAGACGCTCCGCCGCGGAGCCGTACGGGGCGAGAGTGTCACACGCAGTTGACACCAAGTCACGGGCTTTCTGCCGCGCCTCCTCGAGCCCGAGCAGCGAGACGTAGGTCGCCTTGCCCTTGCCCTCGTCCTTGCCGACGCCCTTGCCGAGGTCCTCGGCCGCGCCCTCGACGTCGAGGATGTCGTCGCGGATCTGGAAGGCGAGGCCGAGATCCGCGGCATAACGCTGCAGCGGCTCGGGGTCGGTCCGGCCGAGGATCGCGCCCGCCTCCGCCGCCCAGCCGATCAGCGCCCCGGTCTTCAGCGCCTGCAGGTCGGCGATCTGCTCGAGCGTCAGCGGGGCCGACGCGGTCTCGGCCTGGATGTCGAGCGCCTGGCCGCCGGCCATGCCGTGCGCGCCGGCGGCCTGGGCGAGGCGCTGGACGAGGCGGACCTGCACCCGCGGGTCCATCCCGCTCTGGGGCGCGCTCAGGATCTCGAAGGCGAGCGTCTGCAGCGCGTCGCCGGCGAGCACCGCCGTCGCCTCGTCCCACTTGACGTGGACGGTCGGCTTGCCCCGGCGCAGGTCGTCGTCGTCCATGCAGGGCAGGTCGTCGTGGACCAGGCTGTAGGCATGCACGCACTCCACCGCCGCGGCGGCGCGCAGGCCGTGGGCGGCCGGCACCCGGAACAGCGCGGCGGTCTCCATGGCGAGAAAGGCCCGGAGCCGCTTGCCGCCGCCGAGCGCGGCGTGGCGCATCGCGGCGCCGAGCAGGGTCTCGTCCGACGGGAGCAACGTGGCGAGGAACCCGTCCACGCGAGAGGCCGCCTCGCGGAGGACCGCTTCGAAGTCGTCGCCTGTGCCCATGCCTCAGCCGACGTCGACCGTCTTCACCTGCGGCCGCCCGTCCGGACCTTCGGTGATCTGGGCGACGCGGGCCTCGGCCTCCTCGAGCTTGCGCTGGCAATGGGCGCGCAGTTCGGCGCCGCGGGCGTAGAGCGTGATCGACTGCTCGAGCGCGACGTCGCCCTGCTCGAGCGCGGCAACCACGCCCTCGAGCTCGTGGAGCGCGTCCTCGAAGGACATACCGGCGACCGGAGGCCGCGCAGCCTCCCGGCCTTCAGGGGTTTGGGACATGAACCCGCTCCATCAGCACCCGCACATGCGCCGCGACCGAGGCGGCGAGCGCCGTGAGATCATATCCGCCCTCGAGTGTCGAGACGACGCGGCCCCGCGCATGGCGATCGGCGAGCGCGCAGAGCTCCCGGGTGGCCCAGGCGAAGTCGGCCTCGATCAGGTTGAGATTGGCCAGCGGATCGCGGGCATGGGCGTCGAACCCCGCCGAGATCAGGATCAGCTGCGGCGCGTGGGCGTCGATCGCCGGCAGCACCTCGGCCCGCATCGCCTCGCGGAACTCCGCGCCGCCCGCGCCGGGACGGAGCGGCACGTTGACGATCTGGCCGTGGGCGCCGCGTTCCTCCGGGGCGCCGGTGCCGGGGTAGAGCGGCATCTGCTGGGTCGAGGCGAAGAGCACGCGCTTCTCGTGCCAGAGCAGCGCCTGGGTGCCGTTGCCGTGGTGGACGTCGAAATCCATGATCGCCACCCGCTCGAGCCCGTGGGCCTCGAGCGCGTGCATCGCGCCGACCGCGACGGTGCCGAACAGGCAGAAGCCCATCGGCGTCGACGGCTCGGCGTGGTGGCCGGGCGGGCGGACGGCGCAGAAGGCGTTCGCCACCTCGCCGGCCATCACCATGTCGACAGCCTGCACGATGGCGCCGGCGGCGCGGCGCGCGGCGGTGACCGAGCCCGGGCACATGAAGGTGTCGGCGTCGATCGCCGCGAAGCCGCGGGCCGGGCTCTGGGCCTCGATCCGCTCGATGTGGCTCGCGGGATGGACCCGCAGCAGCGCCTCGTCGCTGGCGAGCGGCGCGTCGACGCGTGTGAGATAGGCGAATTCCTCGGCCTCGAGCGCGGCCATGACGGCGCGCAGCCGGTCGACCGACTCCGGGTGGCCGGGCGGATTGACGTGTTCGAGGCAGTCGCAATGGCTGATGAGCGCGGTGGTCATGGCCGGCGACCATATGCCCTCGCACTGCGCAGTTCAAAGGCTAATGCGGCGCGAAGACGTGCACGCTGAACAGGCGCTCGGGATCGAGCCACAGGTCCACCGGCGCCCACCCGGCCGAGGCCGCGATGGCGCGGAAGCCGTCCACCGGGAACTTGTGGCTGTTCTCGGTGTGGATGGTCTCGCCGTCGGCGAAGTCGAAGGTGCGCCCGAGCACCCGCACGCGCTGGCGGCGCAGGCTCCTCAGATGCATCTCGATCCGGCTCTCGTCCGCGTTCCAGCGCGCCTCGTGGGCGAAGGCTTCGAGGTCGAAGTCGCCCGCGAGTTCCCGGTTGATCCGCGCCAGCAGGTTGAGGTTGAAGGCCGCCGTCACCCCCTCGCCGTCGTCATAGGCGCGCACCAGCCGCGCGGGGTCCTTGGGCAGATCGACCCCGATCACCAGGCCCGCCACGCCCGGGATCGCCCGGAACGCGGCCAGAAGGTCGCGGGCGGCGGGCTTGGTGAAGTTGCCGATCGTCGAGCCGGGGAAGAACACCACGGCCGGCATGCCCGCCACCGCCTCGGGCAGCGCGAACCGGGACGCGAAGTCCGCCACGACCGCATGCACCGGCAGGTCTGGATAGTCCGCCCGCAGCCGCGCCGCCGCCGCCTCGAGATGCTCGCCCGAGATGTCGACCGGCGCGTAGGCGCCGAGCCCGGGCAACGCGTCGAGCAGGATCCGGGTCTTCTCGCCCGACCCCGCGCCCGGCTCGACCAGCGCCGCGCCGGGCGGAAGGTGGTCCGCGAGGCGGGCGGCACTGGCACGCAGGATGGCGGCCTCGGTCCGGGTCGGATAGTAGTCCTCGAGCTCGGTGATCCTGTCGAAAAGCGCCGAGCCCTCGGCATCATAGAGGTGCTTGCTCAGGAGATACTTCCGCTCCGCGCCCAGGCCTGCCAGCACCGCCTCGGCGAAGTCGGCGTCGACGGACGCCGCGTCGGCCCCGTCCATCACGCGTCGCTCGCGAGCCGCAGCCCGGTGGTCTGCCAGCGGTGGTGCGGATAGAAGAAGTTGCGGTAGCTCGGCCTGACCTGCTCGACCGGCGTGGTGCAGGCGCCGCCCCTCAGCACGTACTGGCTGACCATGAACTTGCCGTTGTACTCGCCGATGGCGCCTTCCGGCGGGCGGAAGCCCGGATAGGGCCCGAAGGAGGAGGCGGTCCACTCCCAGACGTCGCCCCAGAGCTGGCGCTCGCCCGAGGCCCGGCCCGGCGGCAGCGGCCGCAGCACGCCCGCGTCCATGAAGTTGCCGCGGATCGGCACCGCGGCCGCCGCAGCCTCCCACTCCGCCTCGCCCGGCAGCCGCGCGCCCGCCCACCGCGCGTAGGCGTCGGCCTCGTAGTAGCTCACATGCACCACCGGCGCGTCGAGGTTGACCGGCTGCGCGCCCCGCGGCGTGAAGGTCCACCACGCGCCGTCCTGCTTCCACCAGTAGAGCGGCGCGTCCCAGCCCTCGCGCTCGACCGCCGCGAAGCCGTCCATCAGCCACAGCGGCGCCCGGCCGTAGCCGTCGTCCTCGATGAAGGCAATCCACTCGCGGTTCGTCACCGGCCGCGTCGCGAGCCGATAGGGGCGCAGCAGCACCTCGTGCCGCGGCCCCTCGCAGTCGAAGGCGAAGCCCTTCCCGTCGTGGCCGATCTCGACGATGCCGCCCTCGTGCTCGGTCCAGTCGAGCGGCGTCTCGGAGGTCGTCGGCATCGGCTCGGGCGGCCGGATCGCCGGCAGCAGCGGGTTGAACGACAGCGCGTGCAAGAGGTCGGTGACCAGCAGTTCCTGGTGCTGCATCTCGTGGTGGCAGCCGAGGATCGCGCGCTCGATCACCTCCGGGCCCGGCTCGCGCTCGAGCAGCCGCTCCATCGCCGCGTCGACATGCTCGCGGAAGGCCATGACCTCGTCGACGCCCGGCCGGGTGACCAGCCCGCGCCGCGTCCGCGCATGCCGCGGACCGGCCTGCACGTAGTAGGAGTTGAACAGGAAGGCGAACCGGTCGTCGGGCGAGCGATAGCCGTCGACGTGCTCGCGCAGGATGAACTGCTCGAAGAACCAGGTGGTGTGCGCGAGATGCCACTTGGTCGGGCTCGCATCCTCCATCGACTGCACGACCATGTCCTCGGGCCGGAGCGAGGCGACGAGCGCGCGCGAGCGCGCCCGCGTCTGCCGGAAGAGGTCGAGGGCCTCGGCCGTCGAGGCCGCGGGTCGGGTCGATGTCCTGGGCATGGCGCTCCCCTTGCAGGCTGCTGCTCTTCAACGTGCCATCCGGCTTCGGGTTGCCGCAACCGGTGCGCGACGGAATGTCGCCGCCCGAGCGGGACCTCGCTCACACCGGCGGCGCGATCCGGTCGGGATGGGCGGCGGCGAAGGCCGGATGCGCCTCCAGCGTCTCCGCGATCCGCCGCACCATCGGCATCGGCCCGAGGTCGACGTCCCAGCGCCGCGCATTGTAGACCTGCGGCACGAGGCAGATGTCGGCGAGCCCGATGCGGTCGCCGTGGCAGAAGCGCCCGGTGGCCGGATCTTCGAGCATCCGCTCGACCGCCGCGAACCCCGGCCCGATGAAGGCCTTCATCCAGCGCTCCACCGAGATCGCGCCGGCCGAGGCCTCCGCCGCATGCCGCGCCACCGCGAGGTTGCACACCGGATGGATCTCCATGGCGATGGCGTAGGCGATCGCCCGCACCCGCGCCCGCCCGGCCGGGTCGTCCGGCAGGAAGCCCGCCTCGCGCGTCTCGTCGAGATACTCGAGGATGGCGAGCGACTGGGTCAGCGTCAGCCCGTCGATCTCGAGCGCCGGCACCAGCCCCTGCGGATTGCGCGCCAGATGCTCCGGCGCCTTGTGCTCGCCGGTGAGCAGGTTCACCGGCACCCGCGCATGCTCGATCCCGAGCAGGTTGAGCGCGATCCGCACCCGGTAGCTCGCCGACGAGCGCCAGTAGTCATAGAGCGTCGCTTGCAGCACCCTCTCCCCCCGTCTCTTCCCCGGCCTCGACGAGCTTCGTCAGAACCGCGTCGAGGGCCGCGCGCTCCTCCGGCGTCAGCCGCGCCAGGAGACCCGCCTCGAAGGCGCGGGCGAGCGGCACGAGGTCCGTCATCACCGCCCGCCCCCGCTCGGTCAGCGACAGCGCGACGAGCCGCCGGTCGCCCGGGTCGGCCCGCTTCTCGATCAGCCCGGCAAGCTCGAGCCGCGACGCCGCCCGGCTCACCTTCGGCTTGTCCATCGCGACGCGGGCGAAGACCTCGCGCACGCTGACCGGCCCCGCGTTGGCGAGATGCGCCATCACCCGCCACTCGGCGACGCTGAGCCCGTGACGCGGCCCGTAGACCGCCCGGAACGCCGCCGACACCCGCTGCGCCGCGACCGCGAGCCGGTAGGGCAGAAACTCGTCGAGATCGAAGCCGGCCGTTGACGTCATTTCATTTGCAACGATATGAGTTGGTGTCAGGACACCACGTCCGGCCGCGCCGATCAAGGGGCCGGGCCGCCCCGGAGGAGAACGCCATGAACAAGCAGACCGACATCGCGCCGCGCACGGACGCCGGCACCCCGGTCGGGACGCATCCCGGCTACATGCCGGGCTTCGGCAACGACTTCGAGACCGAGGCCCTGCCCGGCGCCCTCCCGCAGGGCCAGAACTCGCCGCAGAAGTGCAACTACGGCCTCTATGCCGAGCAGCTCTCCGGCACGCCCTTCACCGCGCCGCGCGGCGAGAACGAACGGACATGGTGCTACCGCATCCGCCCGTCGGTCCGCCACACCGGCCGCTTCAGGCCCACCGCCGGCATGGAGCTGTGGAAGTCCGCGCCCCACGTCGTCCCCGGCGTGCAGTCCCTCGGCCAGTTCCGCTGGAACCCGCTGCCGATCCCGCCCGAGGCCACCTTCCTCACCGGCATGCGCACCATGACCACCGCGGGCGACGTGAACACCCAGGTCGGCATGGCGATCCACGCCTACGCGGCCAACCGCGACATGGTGGACGAGCACTTCTACTCCGCCGACAGCGAGCTTCTGATCATCCCCCAGGTCGGCCGCCTCGACATCTTCACCGAGCTCGGCCGCATCGCGCTCGAGCCGCTCGAGATCGCCATCATCCCCCGCGGCCTCGTCTTCCGTATAGCCCTCCCCGACGGCGAGGCCCGCGGCTTCGTCTGCGAGAACTACGGCCAGAAGTTCACCCTGCCCGAGCGCGGCCCGATCGGCGCCAACTGCCTCGCCAATTCCCGGGACTTCAAGACCCCCGTCGCCGCCTTCGAGGACAGCGACCGCCCGACCCGGCTGATCGTCAAGTGGTGCGGCGGCTTCTACGCCACCGACCTGCCCCACTCGCCCCTCGACATCGTCGCCTGGCACGGCAACTACGCGCCCTGCAAGTACGACCTGCGCACCTACTCCCCGGTCGGCGCCATCCT
>SKOX01000049.1 GCA_007119835.1 Paracoccaceae bacterium | reverse complement strand
TGCGCAGGCGCCCGCCCCGCTGCCACAGGCAGGCGGATAGACCAGGGACGTCGTGCCGTTCGTGGCGCTGCTGCTGCGGCTGACGCATCGCGCCCGGCCCTGGGAGCCGAGGCCTTCAGCCTCGCCCGGACATCCTGCGCCTTGCGGTGGTCGGCTGCATGCTCGCATGGACGTCAGCGGCCGAGCACGCGGATCGCCAGGCGGGCCAGCCGGCCGAAGGGCGGGCCCATGCGCTCGAACATGTTGGCGCGGCCGGGTGCGTAGACCGCGCGGGCGTGGCTCAGCCGGCGGAAGCCGTCCCGGCCGTGATAGGCGCCGATGCCGCTCGCGCCGACGCCGCCGAAGGGCAGATCGTCCTGCGCGACGTGCAGAAGCGTGCCGTTCAGCGTCACGCCGCCCGAGATCGCGCCGTCGAGGATCGCCTCCCGCGTCTTCGCGTCGCGGGTGAAGGCGTACAGCGCGAGGGGCCGGGGCCGGGCATTGACGAAGGCGAGCGCCTCGTCGAGGTCGCGGTAGGGCACCACCGGCAGGACCGGCCCGAAGTTCTCCTCGGTCATGAGCCGCGAGTCCTCGGGCGGGCCGAGCACGATGGTGGGCGGGACCTTGTCGCCGCCCGTGGCGCCGGCAGGCTGCAGGATCTCCGCGCCGCCGCGCCGGGCCTCTTCGATCGCCGCGTTCAGGCGGTCGCGGTGACGCTGGCTGATGATGTTGCTGTACTGCCGGTTCGTCTGCGGATCGGGATAGGCCCGCTCGACGCGGGCGAGGACCGCCCGGGCCAGCGCCTCCGCCGCGTCCGCGGGCGCGAGGACATAATCGGGGGCGATGCAGGTCTGGCCCGCATTCGCGAACTTGCCGAGCACGATGGAGCGCGCGGCCCGCTCCGGGCCGTAGTCGGGCGCGACGATCGCCGGCGACTTGCCGCCAAGCTCCAGCGTGACCGGCGTCAGGTTGTCGGCGGCGGCCTGCATGACCTTGCGCCCGACGGCGGTCGAGCCGGTGAAGATCAGGTGGTCGAACGGCAGGCCGGCGAAGGCCTGCGCCACCTCGACCCCGCCCGTGACCACGGCGACCTCGTCGGCCTCGAAACGATCGGCCACGCGCCGCGCCAGAATCTCGGAGAATTGCGGCGTGAGTTCCGAGGGCTTCAGCAGCGCGCGGTTGCCCGCCGCCAGCGCGTCGGTGAGCGGTCCGAGGGCGAGGAGCATCGGGTAGTTCCACGGCGAGATGATGCCCACCACGCCCAGGGGCTCGTAGCGCACCCAGGCCCGCGCCGGCCGGAAGGTCAGCGCCACGTGGCGCCGCTCGTCGCGCATCCAGCGCTTCAGCGAGCGCGTCGCGTGCCGGATCGCGTTCAGGAGGGGGATGACCTCCATGAGCTCGAATTCCTCGCGGGCGCGTCCGCCGAAATCGGCGTCGATGGCGCGCGCGAAGTCGTCGCGGTTCTCCAAAACAAGGCGCTTCAGCGCCGCGAGCCGGCGCCTGCGGGCCTCGGCATCCGGGATCCGGTCGCGCCGTGCGGCGGACCGGGCCTTCTCGAAGGTCGCTTGCAATGTCTCGCTCATGCCGGCCGGACAGATAGGGTCAGCGCCGCCCGATTACAGCCTGGCGGGAGCGGCATCCGCTGCGAGGATCCGCCGTGCCGATCGAGACGCCAGCGAGGGTGAACCTCGCCGCGGAAATTGCCCACTCACTCCCTCCAGGCATGCCGGAGCGACATTCGCGACTTGATATCGGAATTGTATTGTTGCCTGCCGCGCTCAGGGTGCCAGTGGCGTTGCATCATCAGATACGTCCCGCGCCGAGCCTGCAGCGATCTTGCGGAAGGGCCGCACCGGCGGGGGCGCCGCGGCTCACGCACGAACGGCCGGTCCGGTGAAGCCGCGTTGCTGCCGCCGTGGCCGGCCTGGATGTTGGTCTCGAGCAGAAGGCGGTTTTCGTCGGTTCTGGTCGCCCGAAGCCGCGCCACCCATGCCGCCGCCTGCCAGGCCGTCGGATCAGATCGACGCTCGACCCGCGCGGCATCGCACCGATTGCCCCCGGGAGCCGGGTTGCTCGTTGCTTCTACCGTCGCAGCGATCATGCCGCTCTGACGCCGCGTGCTCCCTGTCCTTGCGGAGCAAGCCATCCTTCGGGGCGGCTTTTCCGTTGCAGGTCGCCATCTCAGGTGGCAGATTGTCGCCCGTCGCAGTGGCAGAACTTCCCGCCGACCGGGACCCTGATCCCCGACAAAACAAGGGATTTCCACGGTAGAGGTGGCAGAGATGGTGCCGCCGTGACACGAGAGGCCGCGGCGCCGGCCGCTGGCGCGCCCGATGCGTGGTTCGCGGCCGGATCAGGAAGCCCGTCGCGGATCGCGGCGGAACAGGAGGCCGGATGCTCGAGAAGACAGAGGCGGCGGAGCGCGCGCCGGAGGACAGGCGCAGGGCGCAGCGTGCGGTCCGCAAGCGCCGGGAGGCGCCGGCGCAGGTCGATTATCCCGTCGCTGCCGAGGCGCCGACCGGCGCGGGCGTCAACGCCGACTTCCTGCGCAGCCAGGAGCTGCCGTGCCATGAGGCCGCGGGCTTCGATCCCGCCGGCCCCGGGCGGTTCGTCAACCGCGAGCTCTCCTGGCTCGCCTTCAACTGGCGGGTGCTGGCCGAGGCGGAGAACCCGAACGTGCCGCTGCTCGAGCGGGTCCGGTTCCTGTCGATCTCGGGCTCGAACCTCGACGAGTTCTATTCGGTGCGCGTCGCGGGGCTGCGCGGGCTCGTCCGCGAGGGGGTGATGACGCCCTCCTCGGACGGGCTGTCGCCCGCCGAGCAGCTCGCCCGCATCGACGAGGACGCCCGCGCGCTGATGATGCGCCAGCAGGCCTGCTGGCGCGAGCTGAAGGCGCTGCTCGCGGCCGAGGGGATCAAGGTCCTCGGGCCGCGGGACCTCGCGCCGGGCGACGTCGCGATGCTCGAGAGCCACTTCCTCGAGCAGGTGTTTCCGATCCTGACGCCGCTCGCCATCGACCCCGCCCACCCGTTCCCGTTCATTGCCAACGGCGGCTTCGCCATGGCGCTCAGCCTGCGGCGCGAGGACGACGGCGAGGTGCTCGAGGCGCTCCTGCCGGTGCCGCCGCAGGTCCAGCGCTTCCTGCGGCTGCCCGACGGGCCGGAGGGCGAGATCCGCTTCCTGCCGATGGAGGGGCTGCTCGAGGTCTTTCTCGACCGGCTGTTCCCGGGCTACGCGCCGCTCGGCATGTGCGGCTTCCGGGTGCTGCGCGACAGCGACCTCGAGGTCGAGGAGGAGGCCGAGGACCTGGTGCGCGAGTTCGAGACGGCGCTCAAGCGCCGCCGGCGCGGCCAGGTGATCCGGCTGAAGCTCACCGGCGACGCGCCGGAGGACCTGCGCCACACCATCGTCGACGAGCTCGAGGTGGCGCGCGACGAGGTGATCGAGGTGCCCGGCATCATCGGCATCGCCTCGCTCGCCGAACTTTGCCGGGTGCCGCGGCCGGACCTGCTCTGGCCGCCCTTCGCGCCGCGGATGCCCGAGCGGGTGCAGGACTTCGAGGGCGACATTCTCGCGGCGATCCGCCAGAAGGACATGCTGCTGCACCATCCCTACGAGACCTTCGACATCGTGGTGCGGTTCCTGCAGCAGGCGGCGCGCGACCCGAACGTGCTCGCGATCAAGCAGACGCTCTACCGCACCAGCCGGGACAGCCCGATCGTCACCGCGCTCTGCGAGGCGGCGGAGGACGGCAAGTCGGTGACCGCCCTGGTCGAGCTCAAGGCGCGCTTCGACGAGGCGGCGAACATCCGCCTCTCCCGCCAGCTCGAGCGGGCGGGCGCGCAGGTCGTCTACGGCTTCATCGACTGGAAGACGCACGCGAAGCTGTCGGTCGTCGTCCGGCGCGAGGGCAGCGAACTGGTCACCTACTCGCATCTCGGGACGGGCAACTACCATCCCGGCACGGCGAACATCTACACCGACCTGTCGCTGTTCACCGCCGACCGCGCGCTCGGGCGGGACGCGACCAAGGTGTTCAACTACCTGACGGGATACGTGAAGCCGCTCGAGCTCGAGAACCTGCACATCTCGCCGCACATGATGAAGCCGTTCATCCTCGAGCTGCTCGAGGCGGAATGCGCCCATGCGCGGGCGGGGCGGCCGGCGCAGGTCTGGCTCAAGCTCAACGCGCTGACCGAGCCGGAGGTGATCGACGCGCTCTACGCGGCGAGCCAGGAAGGCGTGCGGATCGACCTGATCGTGCGCGGCATCTGCTCGCTGCGTCCGGGCGTGAAGGGGCTCTCCGAGACCATCCGGGTGAAATCGATCATCGGCCGCTTCCTCGAGCATTCCCGCATCGTCTGCTTCGGCAACGGCCACGGCCTGCCCTCGAAGGAGGCGCGGGTCTTCATCTCGAGCGCCGACTGGATGGAGCGGAACCTGAACCGGCGGGTGGAGACGCTGGTCGAGATCACCAACCCGACGGTGCACGACCAGATCGTCAGCCAGATCATGGCGGCGAACATGGCCGACGAGGGGCAGAGCTGGGTGGCCCAGCCCGACGGCACCTTCCTGCGCCACGGCGATGTCGAGACCGACCGCTCGCGGCTCTTCTCCTGCCACCGCTTCTTCATGGAGAACCCGTCGCTGTCGGGGCGCGGGCGCGCCGGGTCGCAGGACGTGCCGCTCCTCGTCCACGGGCACGACTGAGGGAACAAGCGCGCAGCCTTCCGGTTGACGCCGGTGCCGATTCGCTGCGAGGGATAGCGCCGTGAGCGAGGACCAGGACCAGCCCCGGAACGGCGGCGCGTCGGCGAGGGCGCCGGCGGCCGTTCGCGAGGACATGCGGCCCCCCGAGCCGGATCCGGCCGCGGCGCGGCTCCGGCGGATCGGGGTGATCGACATCGGCTCGAACTCGGTCAGGCTCGTCGTCTTCGACGGGATGGCCCGGAGCCCCGCCTACTTCTACAACGAGAAGGTGCTGGCCGGCCTCGGCGCGGGCCTGCAGCAATCGGGCAAGCTCTCGAAGAAGGGCTGGTCCCGGGCGATGGACGCGCTGCGCCGCTTCGCGGGCCTCGCCGAGCGGATGAACCTCTCGGGGATCATCGCGGTGGCGACGGCGGCGGTGCGCGACGCCAAGGACGGGCAGGCCTTCGTCGACGACGTCGAGCGGGAGACCGGCCTGCAGATCCACGTGGCGAGCGGCGCCGAGGAGGCGCGGCTCGCCGCCAAGGGCGTGCTGCTCGGCTGGCCGGACGCCGACGGCATCGTCTCGGACATGGGCGGCGCCTCGATGGAGCTCGCCCGGGTCGGCGACGGCGAGATCGGCGAGACCGAGACCTCCGACCTCGGCCCGCTCCAGCTCGCCGGCTTCCCGGACAAGGCCGCGCGCGAGAAGGCGATCCGCAAGGGCGTCAAGGCGCTGCGCAAGGCGGTGCGCGGCCCGGTCACGCGGCTGTTCCTGGTCGGCGGCTCGTGGCGGGCGGTGGCGCGGCTCGACATGGAGCGCACCGGCTATCCGCTGATCGTGCTGCACGGCTACGAGCCGCCGGTGAGCCAGCTCGTCGAGACGGCGAAGTGGATCGGCACCCAGGACGTCGCCGAGATGTCGAAGGCGACCGGCATCAGCACCGAGCGCCTGTCGCTCGTCCCCCACGCGGCGGAGGTGCTGGTCGAGCTCGTCGAGCGGCTCGATCCCGAGCGGGTCGCGATCTCGGCCTTCGGCCTGCGCGAGGGGCTGCTCTACCGCCAGATGCCCGACACGATGCGCCGGAAGGACCCCCTGATCGAGGCCTGCCGGCACATGGAGAAGGCAATGGCGCGCTGCCCGGGCTTCGGCGGCGCGCTCTACGAGTGGCTGCTGCCGCTCTATGTCGGGATGCCCGAGAGCGAGAAGCGGCTGGTGCGCGCCGCCTGCCTGCTCCACGACATCAACTGGCGCGGCCATCCGGACTACCGCGCCGAGCTCTGCTTCGAGAGCGTGACGCGGGCCAACGTCTGCGGCATCGACCACCCGAGCCGCGTCTTCCTCGGCCTCGCGCTGATGCACCGCTACAAGAATGCCGACGAGAGCGCGGCCTCGCGCTACGCCGCGCTGATCCCGCCGGCGCGCGCGGCGGAGGCGCAGGTGCTGGGCCGGGCGATGCGCCTCGGCGCGATGCTTTCGGGCGCCTCCACCGGCGTGCTGGAGCACACGCCGCTCGAACGGCGGGACGGCAAGCTGCGCCTCGTGCTGCGGGGCCCGGCCCGGCCGTTCATGGGCGATGCGGTGGGCAAGCGGCTGCAGGCGCTCGCGCAGAAGCTCGGCGACGCGCCCGAGGTCGTCCTCGACTGACCAGAAGCGCGGCCGCTGTAGTGCACCCCGGACACAAGTATCACTTGCCACGCCCCAAGTAAAAAGCGGCCTGCATCAGCAGACCGCTTCGCACTTTCCTCCCCGCGACCTGGGCCGCCTTGGTCGGCAGAACCGTCCAGCTTGAACCTGCGCCGTACTCGTACAGCTGCCGCCGAACTTGGTTCTGCCGTCTCCCTGCTGGTTCTTTAAACAGGTCGCGCGGATGGAATCAACACCTTTGTCGCAGTCGAACTATTGCTGCGCATGCGAACTGTGTTCGCCATTTCTTGCTGCATCTGCGAAAGGTCCGCTTCCGCGAACCGGGCGCATTGCGCCCGTGGAGCGCATGGCCTATCCGTGGCCGCCGTGGACAGTTGCGGAGTGGAAGCGGCATGCGCCTCACCCAGTATTTCCTGCCGGTGCTGAAGGAAACGCCCTCGGAGGCCCAGATCGCCAGCCACCGCCTGATGCTGCGCGCCGGCATGATCCGGCAGGCGAGCGCGGGGATCTACTCGTGGCTGCCGCTCGGCTACCGGGTGCTGCGGCGGATCGAGGCGGTCGTGCACGAGGAGCAGGAGCGCGCCGGCCACATCCCGATGCTGATGCCGACGATCCAGCCCGCCGACCTCTGGCGCGAGAGCGGGCGCTACGACGCCTACGGCCCGGAAATGCTGCGCATCCGCGACCGGCACGACCGCGACATGCTCTACGGTCCGACCAACGAGGAGCTGATCACCGACATCTTCCGCTCGGCGGTCACCAGCTACCGCGACCTGCCGCTGACGCTCTACCACGTCCAGTGGAAGTTCCGCGACGAGATCCGGCCGCGCTTCGGCGTGATGCGGGGCCGCGAGTTCCTGATGAAGGACGGCTACAACTTCGACCTGACGCGCGAGGACGCGCTGCACGCCTACAACCGCCACATGGTGAGCTACCTGCGCACCTACGAGCGGATGGGGCTGAAGGCGATCCCGATGCGCGCGGCCTCCGGCCCGATCGGCGGCGACGACACCCACGAGTTCCTGGTCCTCGCCGAGACCGGCGAGAGCACGGTCTACTACGACGCGGCGATCGGCGACCTCGCCTTCGGGCGGCGGCAGGTCGACTACGGCGACCGGGCCGCGGTGCAGGCGATCTGCGACGAGTGGACCGCGCCCTACGCGCGCACCGACGAGACCCACGACGAGGCGGCCTTCGCCGAGGTGCCGCAGGATCGCCGCCGCCAGGGCCGCGGCATCGAGGTCGGCCAGATCTTCTACTTCGGCACGAAGTATTCCGAAACGATGAAGGCGCTCGTCGTCAACGAGGCGGGCGAGCGGGTGCCGGTCCACATGGGCTCGCACGGCATCGGCGTCTCCCGGCTCGCCGGCGCGATCATCGAGGCGAGCCACGACGAGCGCGGCATCGTCTGGCCCGAGGCGGTCGCGCCCTTCCGCGTCGGCCTCGTCAACCTCAAGCAGGGCGACGCCCAGGCCGACGGCGAATGCGCGAAGATCTACCGCGAGCTTGTGCGCGTGGGGCTGGACCCGCTCTACGACGACCGCGACGAGCGGGCGGGCGCCAAGTTCGCCACCATGGACCTGATCGGACTGCCATGGCGCATCACCGTCGGCCCGCGCGGGCTCTCCCGCGGCGTCGTCGAGCTCACCTGCCGCCGCACCGGCGAGAGCGAGGAGTTGAGCAGCGCCGCCGCTCTGGCGCGCGTCGCCGACATCTACAGCCGCCTGTGATCGGCTAAAGGGTGACGCCGCCCCTGCCGAGCATTATCTTGCCGGTATGAGCGTCGAGCCCGCAATGCATGAACAGGCGCCGCCCCGCTTCCGCCGGGCGCGGTCCGGCACGGCCGAAGACTGCCGCGACGCGATCCACCGCCGCGACGGCGGGCGGACGCGACGAACACCCGGCACCGGCACGACGGGCCACGGACCTACCGAAGCTGCGCACGCCTCTCCCAGGACGCCTTGAACCGACCGAGCGCGGGAGGTGGGGACGGCCGCGCCGAGGCGCGCCAGCCAGCCCGCCGCAGATGAGCGAACCACAGCGATGACCGACACGAACACGACCGCGCCTGCGCGCACCCGCCCCTTCGCCGCCTTCGAATGGCAGATCGCCTGGCGCTACCTGCGCGCGAAGCGCAAGGAGGGCGGCATCTCGGTCATCGCGGGCTATGCCCTCGTCGGCGTCATGCTCGGCGTCGCCACGCTGATCGTCGTGCAGGCGGTGATGATCGGCTTCCGCGAGGAGTTCACCGAGCGCATCCTCGGCGCCAACCCGCACGTCCAGATCTTCGCGGCGCCCTACGAGGACGAGTGGGGGATGCCGTCGCGGCTGATCACCGACTACGACGACGTGGCCGCACGCGTCGAGGCCGTGCCGGGCGTCATCCGCGCCGCGCCGGTCGTGCGCGGGCAGGTCATGGCATCGAGCCCCGGGCGCAACACCGGCGTCGAGGTCACGGGCATCCGCCTCGAGGACCTGATGGACGTGCCGCTCATCGCCAATCCCGAAGCCGCCTGGGGCGAGCTCGAGCGGCTCGAGGACGGCATCGCCATCGGCTTCGAGCTCGCCCGCGAGCTCGGCGTCGGCACCGGCGACATCGTCACCCTGATCTCGCCCGAGGGCATGGACACGCCGTTCGGCACCCAGCCGCGGATCAACGACTACGAGGTCGTATACGTCTTCCGGGTCGGGCGCTGGGACATCGACCGCATCCGGGTCTACATGCCGCTTCAGGAGGCGCAGTTCTACTTCGACCGCGACGAGGGCGTCGACGAGATCGAGGCGATGGTCGCCGCGGCCACGGATGTCGAGCGCTACACCCAGGCGATCGCCGACGCCGCGGGGCCCGGCATGTATCTCTGGACCTGGCGCGACGCCTCGGGCGCGTTCCTCGCCGCGCTCGACGTCGAGCGGCGGGTGATGTTCATCATCCTCTCCCTCGTCGTGCTGATCGCGGCGCTCAACATCATCTCCGGCCTCGTGATGCTGGTGAAGAACAAGGGGCGCGACATCGGCATCCTGCGCACGATGGGGCTGACCCAGGGCTCGATCATGCGGGTGTTCTTCCTCTGCGGCGCGCTGATCGGGGTGACGGGGACCCTGCTCGGCGTCATCCTCGGCGTGGTCTTCGCGCTCAACATCGAGGCGATCCAGGGCGTCGTCGAGTGGGTGTTCGGCGGCTCGGTCTGGGATCCGGAGATCCGCTACCTGACCGAGATCCCGGCGCGCATCCGCTTCGGGGACGTCGCTGCCGTCATGGCGATGGCGCTCGCCTTGAGCTTCCTGATCACGCTCTGGCCGGCACGGTCGGCGGCGCGGCTCAATCCGGTCGAGGCGCTGCGGTATGAGTGAGGTCCTGCGCCTCGCGGGCGTCAGCAAGGTCTACCACCAGGGCAGCGACGCCGAGATCACGGTGCTCGACGGCGCCGACCTCGTGCTGGCGCCGGGCGAGGCGGTCGCGCTCGTCGCGCCGTCGGGAGCGGGCAAGTCGACGCTGCTGCACATCGCGGGCCTCCTCGACCGACCGACCGCGGGCTCGGTCGCGATCGACGGCCGCGAGACCTCGGGCCTCGCCGAGAACGAGCGCACCCGGCTGCGGCGCGACCGGGTGGGCTTCGTCTACCAGTTCCACCACCTCCTGCCCGAGTTCTCGGCGCTCG
>SKOX01000067.1 GCA_007119835.1 Paracoccaceae bacterium | reverse complement strand
GCCGGCCGTGCGCGCGTCGGTGCGGCGGACCGCCTCCGACCGGCGCGGGCATGCAATCGCCGGGGCAGACGACGCGCCGGCTCATCCGCCTGCCTCGCCTGCCGCGAGGCCAGGCCGCACCGGCGTGTCGAACAGCCGGCCCGGGCTCATCATGGCCGCGGGGTCGAGATGCGCGCGCAGGGCCAGCGACAGGGCGCGGGCGGGTGGGGACAGGCGCGCCTCGAACGGCCGCCGCTTCTTCCGGCCGATGCCGTGCTCGGCGCTGATCGTGCCGCCGAAGGCGTCGACCTGGTCGAACACGACCTCTTCGCAGCGGGCGAGCAGCGCTTCCGCCGCCGCGTCGGCCAGTCCCGCCGGCGGCATCACGTTCAGGTGGAGGTTGCCGTCGCCGACGTGGCCGAAGGCGTGCAGCACGAGGCCCGGGTCGAGGCTGCGGACGGCAGTCTCGGCCGCCGCGAGAAACGCCGGCAGCAGCGAGATCGGCAGCGCCACGTCCGAGCGCAGGTGCCGGCCCTGGCGCACCTGCCACTCGATCAGCGCCTCGCGCAGCCGCCAGAAGGACGCCGCCTGGGCCTCGCTCTCGGCCATGGCGCCGTTCTCGACCAGGCCCGCCGCCATCGCATCGGCGAGGAAGCCCTCAACGGCGGCCCGAAGGTCGACCCGCGCGCTGGTGGAGGCCTCCAGGATGACGTAGGCGGGCGTCGGTGGGGTGAACGGCTCCTGGCCGCCGCCTTCGAGCGCCGCCGCCACGCCCGCCCGCGTCATCAGCTCGAAGGCGGAGACGAGGTCGCCGAGCTCCCGCCGCGCGCGGCCGAAGAGCCGGATCACATCGCCAAGCGACGGGCAGCCGAGCAGCACCGTCTCGCGCCGGGTCGGCCGGGGGAAGAGCCTGAGGGCCGCGGCGGTGACGATGCCGAGCGTGCCCTCCGAGCCGATGAAGAGCTGCTTGAGGTCGTAGCCGGTGTTGTTCTTGCGCAGCGACCGGAGGTCCTCCAGCAGGTCGCCGTTCGGCAGGACCACCTCGAGGCCGAGGACGAGCTCGCGCGTCATCCCGTAGCGCAGCACGTTGAGGCCGCCGGCATTGGTCGCGATGTTGCCGCCGATCTGGCAGCTGCCCTGGGCGCCGAGGGTGAGGGGGAAGAAGAGTTCCTCCTCGGCCGCGGCGGCCTTGACGTCGGCGAGGATGCAGCCGGCCTCGGCCACCATCGAGAAGTCGAGGGCGTCGATGCGGCGGATGCGGTTCATCCGCTCGAGGCTGACGACGAGCTCCCGCCCGTCCTCCGACGGCGTCGCCCCGGCGACGAGGCCGGTATGCCCGCCCTGCGGCACGAGGGGCACGCCGGCGCCGGCGCAGCGCCGGACGATCTCCCGCACCGCCTCGGTGCTCGACGGGCGGAGCACGGCGAGCGGCGCGCCGACATGGTCCCCCGACCAGTCGCGGGCATAGCGCGCCAGATCGCTGTCGCCGTCGAGGACGCCGCCCGGCCCGAGGGCGTGCCGGAGGCCGTCGAGAAGCTCCGCCGTTCGCGCCAAACGCCACCTCCCGCCGATGCTGCCGGTGCCGATGTAGAGATCATGCCGCGGGCGGGCGCAAGACGGGCGCGGTCACCTGTGGCGCCGCGCCGGCGGGTCTGGCACACCGACGGGCGCCTCGGCTAGACTGGGCGCAAGCGACAACCGGGGAGGCGACGATCGTGAGCACCGAAGGCAATGGGACCCGCAGGCTGCGCTCGCGCGCCTGGTTCGACACGCCGGAGAACCCGGACATGACGGCGCTCTACCTCGAGCGCTACATGAACTACGGCCTGAGCCGCGAGGAGCTCCAGTCGGGCAAGCCGATCATCGGCATCGCCCAGACCGGCTCGGACCTCAGCCCCTGCAACCGCCACCACGTCGTCCTCGCCGAGCGGGTGCGCGAGGGCATCCGGGAGGCGGGCGGCATCGCCTTCGAGTTTCCCGTCCACCCGATCCAGGAGACCGGCAAGCGCCCGACCGCGGCGCTCGACCGCAACCTCGCCTATCTCACCCTTGTCGAGGTGCTCTACGGCTACCCGATCGACGGCGTCGTGCTCACCATCGGCTGCGACAAGACCACGCCGGCGATGCTGATGGGGGCGGCGACCGTCAACCTGCCCGCGATCGCGCTTTCGGTCGGGCCGATGCTGAACGGCTGGCACCGCGGCGAGCGCACTGGCTCGGGCACCATCGTCTGGAAGGCGCGGCAGATGATGGCCGCGGGCGAGATCGGCTACGAGGAATTCATCGAGCTCGTAGCCTCCTCGGCGCCTTCGGTCGGCTACTGCAACACCATGGGCACGGCGACGACGATGAACTCGCTCGCGGAAGCCTTGGGCATGCAGCTCCCCGGCTCGGCCGCGATCCCGGCTCCCTACCGCGACCGGGCGGAGATGGCCTGGCGCACGGGGAAGCGCATCGTCGAGATGGTGCACGAGGACCTCAAGCCGTCCGACATCCTGACGCCGGCCAGCTTCCGCAACGCCATCGTGGTCAACTCGGCGATCGGCGGCTCGACCAACGCGCCGATCCACATCACCGCGATCGCCCGCCACGCCGGGGTCGACGTGC
>SKOX01000432.1 GCA_007119835.1 Paracoccaceae bacterium | reverse complement strand
TCCGCGCCGCCAAGGAGAAGCGATCCATCAAATCCCGGAGGAAGGTCGCAGGATGGGACACCGGCTACCTCGATGCCATCCTCTCCTCACAGCCCGCCTGACTTGGATTCGGAGCCCTGAACCAGTGCGGGATTGACAAGGCTGGAACCCGAATTTTTCTCGAGGGTGAGGTCCGCCACGGCCTCCTTGAGCGCGGCCGCCTCGGCCCGCAGGTCCTTGACCTTCCCGCTCGTCGCCTGCCGCGCCATGTCGCCCCCCAGGCGCTTCTTGCCGGCCTCCAGGAACTCCTTCGACCAGCTGTAGTAGAGGCTCTGCGCGATACCCTCGCGCCGGCAGAGCTCCGCGATGCTGTCCTCACCGCGCAGGCCGGCGAGCACGATGGCGATCTTCTCTTCCGCCGAGTGCCGCTTCCGCGTCGCGCGGCGGATGTCCTTCACCGCCTTCTCACCGGCAGCTTTCGGGTTCACGGGCTTCGCTGGCGCGGTCCTTAGGTTCTGGCGACCCCACGCTGGCGCCGGTCCCGACAGTCGTCGACGGCGACACGGTGACGGTCGAAACGCTCGCCGGAGGCCCCGACTGCCTGCCACCGGAGGGCTTCCACGTTCCTCATGCCCTGCACGACATCCAAGCCCGCGCGGAGCGGATGCTGCCCGGGCACATCCTGACAGGCCCCATCGCCGACGCGGCTCAAGCGCAAGCGACCTCATGCCCGGACGATCGCCCAGATCGTGAAGATCAGGAGCCCCACGATCAGGACTCCGAGGCCGATCGTGCTGCCGATGCGCTTCTGCGGCTGGACTGCGCCGCAGACGGGGCAGGTCGCGCGGTAGCGCCCGACCGGGGCCCCGCAGGCGAGGCAGCGCGTCTGTCGCGCCACGGTTCAACCCAACCGCGTTTCGAACCAGCTGGCCGCCGCAACGACAGCCCCGTCGCCGAAGCGGCGCCCGACGAGCTGGACTCCGAGCGGGAGTCCCTTCGGCCCCTTGCCCGCCGGAAGGCCGAGGCAGGGCAGATGAAGGAAGGTCCAGGCGCGGCAGAAGACGGGATCCCCTGTCGAGGCCAGCCCCTCGGGCGCTTCACCCGGCGCGCTCAGAGTAAGCCATAGCTCGCCGTCCGCGAGGCGATCGTCAATGTGTCGCCGCCACGCTACCTGGCGGGCGCGCAGGTCCAGATACTCGTCGAAGGACATCGCCTCGGCGCGCGCGAAGTGGTCCCGCAGCCCCTCCGAAAGCATGTCGGGCAGTACCTCGCGCTCCCAGCGCAGCGCCCGGTGCCCTTCGTAGACTTGCAGCCGGTCCTGGACGTCGACGAACTCGTCGAAGCCTTCCGGCAGATCGGCCTCGTCCACGTCGATACCCTCATTGGCGAAGGTCGCGGCCACGCGGTCGAGCGCCGCCTCTGCCTCCTCCGTCGCCGCCTGCCAGCGCGGCGCGCGCACGACCCGCACCCGCCGCGGCGGTGCCGGGGCGGTTTCCGCGAGCTCGGGCCAGCCCACCATCGCCGCCACGAAGAGGGCGGCATCGGAAACGTCGCGGGCGAAGACGCCGACCGTGTCGAGACTGGCCGCAAAGGGCTGGACGCCGGCGACGTCGATTATGCCGAAGGTCGGCTTGAAGCCGACGACGCCGCAGAAGCTTGCCGGGCGGATCACCGAGCCTGCCGTCTGGGTGCCGATGGCGAGCGGCACCTGGAAGTCTGCCACCGCCGCCGCCGAGCCCGAGGAGGAGCCGCCTGGCGTGTGCCTGGGGTCGTGCGGGTTCCTCGTGCGCGTTGGCGTGTATGCGGCGAACTCCGTCGTCGCCGTCTTGCCAAGCACGACGCCCCCCTCCGCCCGCAAAGCCGCGACGCAGGCCGCATCCCGTCCCGTCATCCGGCCGGCATGGATGGGCGAGCCGCATTCGTTCGGCAGATCATGGGTCTCCACGATATCCTTTACCCCGACAGGAACGCCGGCGATGAGCCCGCGCGGGCCCCGTGCGTCCACGGCCTCGGCCGCCGCCCGCGCGAGGCAGGCTTCCGCCACCTCCCGCGCCGGGAGCCGCCCCTCGCGCACCGCCTCCGCGATCGCGCGTGCGCTCAACCCGGCCGGATCCGTCCCGTTCATGCCAGGTACCTGCCTGCGATGGCGGCGAAGGCTCGCGTGCAGGCCTCGATCGCGCCCGTGTCGCACCATTCGTCGGTCTGGTGGGCGAGCGACGCCGGCCCGGGGCCCATGATTAGGGTCGGCGGGTTTCCGAAGGCCGACTTGAGGACCGAAGCGTCGGTGAAGAAGCGCGCCGTCTCCGCCCCGGCCGAGACCCCGGTGACCTCCGCGGCGAGCGCGCGCGTCTCGGCCATCCAGCTGTCGTCCGGCTCGGTATAGACCGGCGCCATGTCGGTCAGCGTCTCTATCTCCACCTCCGGCCCGACCACCTCGGCCACGAGCGCCCGCGCGCCGGCATTGGTCTGACCCGTCACCGTCCTGATATCGACGCCGAGCGCGGCCCGATCGGGCACCGAGTTGACGTTCATCCCCGCCTGCATCGTCCCGACATTGAGGCTCGGCCGCCCCATCACGGGATGCTCCACCCCAGCGAAGTCGATCTCCCTCAGCCGCGCGACGCTTGCGCAGGCGCGGAAGATCGCGTTGTCGCCGAGCTCCGGCGAGGAGCCGTGCGCGGTCACGCCGTGATGCTCGAGCCTCAGCCAGAGTGCGCCCTTGTGCCCGAGGAGCGGCCGATTGTCCGTCGGCTCGGCAACGACCAGCGCGCCCGCCGTCCCGAGCAGGGACGGCTCCGCCGCGAGCGCGAGGGCGCCCTCGCAGCCGGTCTCCTCGCCGGCGCTAAGGACGAGGCGCAGCTCCACTCGCCTGTCGCGCCACGACGCCGCCTCGATCGCCGCGGCAACGATCGCCGCAACCCCCGACTTCATGTCGCTCGCGCCCCGCCCGTGAAGCCGTCCGCCCTCGATGAGGCCCTCCTGAGTTGGTACCGACCAGCGGGCGGCGCCGAGCGGGACGGTGTCGACATGGCCCGAGAGGACGAGCGGCGCTCGCGCGGCCGCTCCTGTCGCGGGAAGGCTTGCCACGAGATTGGCCCGCTCCGGCCCGAGCTCCTGCCAGGCGAGTGTGAAGCCCGCCGGCTCGAGCAGCCCCGCGATCCATTCGAGGCAGGGCCGCTCGCGCCCCGGCGGGTTGATCGTGTCGAACCGGATCAGCCGCGCGGCGATCTCGACGGGCCCCATCACTCTTGTCTCCCTCAGCGAAGGTGGCAGGCCGCCCAATGCCCCGGCGCGACCTCGCGCAAAGCCGGGCTCTCGTGGAAGCAGCGCTCCACGGCATAGGGACAGCGCGTATTGAAATGGCAGCCCTTGGGCGGTTTGACCGGGCTCGGCACGTCGCCTTTCAGGACGGTGCGCTTCTTGCGCCGCCGGGGATCGGGCACCGGCACCGACGCGAGGAGCGCCTCCGTGTAGGGATGCTGCGGATGCCGGAAGAGCGACGCCTTGTCCGTCAGCTCCACGACGCGGCCGAGATACATGACCCCGATCCGGTGGCTGATATGCTGAACCACCGCGAGATCGTGCGCGATGAAGAGATAGGAGAGGTCGAACTCGCCCTGCAGGTCCATCATCAGGTTGATGACCTGCGCCTGCACCGAGACGTCGAGCGCCGAGACCGGCTCGTCGGCGATGATGAGCTCTGGGTTGAGCGCCAGCGCCCGCGCGATGCCGAGCCGCTGGCGTTGCCCGCCGGAGAATTCGTGCGGGTAGCGGTGCATCACCTCCAGCCGGAGGCCCACCTTGGCGAAGAGCGCCGCGACCTTCTCCAGCCGCTCCGCGCGGCTCCCGGTGTCGAAATTGCCCAAGGGCTCGGCGACGATGTCCTGCACCCGCATCCGCTGGTTGAGCGAGGCATAGGGATCTTGGAAGATCACCTGCATCTCGCGCCGGTGCGGCAGCATCTCGCGCCGCGAGAGCCTCGTAATGTCCCGCCCCTTGAGCCGGATCGCGCCCTCCGTCGGCTCGATCAGCTTCAAGATCGTCTTGCCCAGCGTCGACTTGCCGCAGCCCGACTCGCCGACGATGCCGAGCGTCTCGCCGCGCCGGACGGTGAAGCTCACGCCGTCGACCGCATAGACGCGCGCCTGCTCGCGGTTGAGGAGCCCGCCATGAATCGGGAAATGCTTCTTGAGGCCTTCGACCTCGAGCAGCGTTTCGGTCATGGCTGCCACTCCGGCAAGCGGTGGCTCTCCCAGCAGGCGGCGACATGCCCCGGCCGCTTCGGCTCGAGCGGCGGATAGCCCCGCCGGCAGTGGTCCTGCACATGGGGACAGCGGTCGGCGAAGGTGCAGCCCGGCGGCAGCGCGTTCAGCGACGGCACGATGCCGGGAATCTCCGACAGCCGCGGCGGCGCCGTCTCCATCTCCGCCGCCGTCAGCCGCGGGATCGAGGCCATCAGCCCGCGCGTATAGGGATGCTGCGGCCGCTCGAAGAGCTCGACGACGTCCGCCTCCTCGACCTTGCGACCAGCATACATGACGAGCACCCGGTCGGCCATCTCCGCCACCACGCCGAGATCGTGGGTGATGAGGATGATCGCCGTCTTCAGCTTGTCCCTGATCTCCTCCATCAGCGCGAGGATCTGCGCCTGGATTGTCACGTCGAGCGCCGTGGTCGGCTCGTCCGCGATCAGCACCGACGGATCGCAGCCGAGCGCCATCGCGATCATCACCCGCTGGCGCATGCCGCCCGAGAGCTGGTGCGGGTATTCCTCCAGCCGCCGCTCTGGTTCGGGGATGTGGACGAGGTCGAGCATCTCGCGCGCCCGGTCGCGCGCGGCCCGCTTGCCGAGCTTCTGGTGCAGGATGACCGCCTCGGTCAGCTGGTCGCCCACGGTCAGGACCGGGTTCAGCGAGCTCATCGGGTCCTGGAAGATCATCGAGATCTCGTTGCCCCGGATCCGTCGCATCTCCTCGTGGCCGAGCTTGAGGAGATCGCGCCCGCGGAAGCGGATCGCTCCGCTCGCGAAGCGCGCCGGCGGCCGCGGCACGAGCTGCATGATCGACAGCGAGGTGATCGACTTGCCGCAGCCCGACTCGCCGACGACGCCGAGGATCTCGCCGGGCTTCAGCGAGAAGGAGAGACCGTCCACCGCCTTCACCACGCCGTCGCGCGTGTCGAAATAGGTCCTGAGATCCTCGACCTCGAGCACCGGCTCGCCGGCCGGCACCGGGCGGGGCGGCGCGGCGGAGAGGGTCATGGCTTCAGTCATTCAAGCTTCCCGGCATCGGCAGTGGAGGAGCACGGGAGGCGGCCGATCGCAAGTGGGCGCCATGACGCCCTCCCGGGGGGGCGGTCCGGCGCCACCCGTGCTGGCGCACGGGCCGGGACTCCGACCGTGACCATGGAGCGTTCCGTCAGATTGATGTTCTGATCAGATCCCACCAACCCCACCATCCTCAAACCCGCCGCTGCATGCGCGGGTCGAGCGAATCCCTCAGTCCGTCGCCGAACGTGTTGATCGCGAAGACGGTGATGGCGAGGAAGACGCCCGGATAGAGGATCATCCCGAAATTCTGGAAGAAAAACCTCCGCCCCTCGGCCATGATGTTGCCCCAGGACGGAACCTCCGGCGGCGTCCCCGCCCCGACGAACGACAGATAGGCCTCGAAGATCACCGCCTGGGCGCAGATATAGGTCGCCTGCACGATCAGCGGCGGGATCGTGTTCGGCATGATGTGCCGCACCAGAATCCGCGCCGTCGACGTCCCGCAGGCGATCGCCGCCTGCACGAAGACTTGGTCGCGCAGCATCAGCACCACGGATCGCACCAGCCGCACCACCCGCGGCACCTCGGGGATGGTCAGCGCCAGGATCACGTTCGGCACGCTCGACCCCCAGAGCGCCACCAGCGCGATGGCGAGCAGGATCGCCGGGATCGACATCAGCGCGTCCATGAAGCGCATGACGATCGCATCCACCCGCCGGTTGAACCCCGCCACCAGCCCGATCGCGAGTCCGATGACGGTTGCGAGGAACGCCACTGACAGCCCCACCATCAGCGAGATCTGCCCCCCGTGCAGCACCCGGCTGAACAGGTCCCGGCCATACATGTCCGTACCGAACCAGTTCTCCGCCGACGGGTCGCGCAGCCGCTCGATCGGCGCCTGCCGCATCGGGTCAGGCAGGCCGAAATAGGGTGCGCCGAAGGCGGCGACCGCCATGACGCCGAGCACGACCAGCCCGAACAGCATCGTCGGATTGCGCCGCAGCGCCTCGCGCAGGTCCCCCAGCGACTCGACCAGCCGCCGATGCCAGGGCGGGTCCTGAATCTTCGTCTCCGTGGCCGCGGCGGTGGTGCGGTCGACCATCGCTCAGTACCGGATGCGCGGATCGAAGAGCACGTAGCTCAGGTCGATCAGGAGGTTGAGCATGACGTAGGTCAGTGAAAAGACCAGGATCACCCCCTGGATCACCGGATAGTCCGTCCGGAGCACCGCATCGACGGTCAGCCGCCCGAGGCCCGGAATGGCGAACACGCTCTCCGTCACCACGACGCCGCCGATCAGCAGCGCCAGCCCCAGCCCGATCGTCGTCGAGATCGGCACCATCGCGTTCTTCAGCGCGTGCTTGACCAGCACCGTCCGCGTTGACAGCCCCTTAGCATAGGCCGTGCGGACGTAGTCCTCGTTCATCACCTCGAGCATCGTCGCCCGCGTCATCCGCGCGATCAGCGCCATGTAGACGAGGCCGAGCGTCAGCGCAGGCAGGGTGATATGCGCCAGGAAGCCCGTGAAGCTCGTGAAGATCGACGTATAGCCCTGGACCGGGAACCAGCCGAGCCAGACCGACCCGCCGAGGATCAGCGCATAGCCGAGCACGAAAACCGGCAGCGAGAAGCCGAGCACCGCCACCGTCATCACCACCCGGTCGACCCACGTACCGACCTTCCAGGCCGCGACGACGCCGAGGGGGATTGCGATCGTCACCGCGATTACCATCGTGCAGAGGGTCAGCATCAGCGTCGGCTCGACCCGCTGCAGGATCAGCCGCGACACCGGCAGCCCGGAATAGATCGACGTGCCGAGATCGCCGCGGAAAAGGTTCATCAGCCAGTTCCAGAACTGGACATGCAAGGGATCGTTCAGCCCGAGCTGCTGGCGGATCTCCTGTATCTGCGCCTCGGTCGCGAAGTCGCCGGCGATGATGACCGCCGGATCGCCCGGGCTCAAGTGCAGGAGCAGAAAGACGAAGATCGCCACCAGCGCCATGATCGGAATCGTGGCAATGAGCCGACGGATCACATAGGCGAGCAACGCCCCCTCCCTTTTTCGACTTCGTGGCTCCCGGCCCGGGCCCGCGTCGCATGGGACGCCCCCGCCGCGCGGGCGGGGGCGCCGCAGACCCTACTGGACCTCGATATTCCAGAAGAACGGCACCGGCGCCTCCATCACGCCCGAGACATTCTCCCGGTAGGCCGTCGGCTGGTAATACTGCCCGGTCGGGATGTAGGGCACGAAGTCAAAGAGCTCCTCCTGCAGCTCCTCGACGATCGCGCGCTGCGCCTCCTGGTCGGTCTCCCGCGCGAACTGGTCGCGCAGCTCCTCGATCCGCTCATTCTCCGGCCAGCCGAACCAGGCCGTGTCGCCCGAGGCCGCGACTGAAATGTTCGAGATCGGGTTGAGCTGGTCGACCGCGAGCCACCATGTGGGGAAGATGTTCCACCCCCCGTCCGCCGGCGCGTCCCGCACCGCGCGGCGCGAGGTCATCGTCGCCCAGTCCATCGCCGCGACCCGCACATTCATCCCGATCTCACGCAAAGCCTGCGCCGTCACAAGCGCCTGGCCGTGCGCCACCGGCACGTCCGTCGGGTCGAGGATCACCACCTCCTCGCCGTCGTAGCCTGCCTGCTCGAGCAGCTCGCGCGCCCGATCGAGATTCTGCTCGCGCAGCGGCTCCGAGCCCACATCCGTCTCGAAGGGCCCGCCGCACATGAAGTAGGCGCCGCAGAATTCCTCGAAATACTCCGGATTGCCGAGGATCGCGAACATGTAGTCCTGCTGCGAGACGGCCCACATCGCCGCCTGCCGGGCATATTTGTTGTCGAAGGGCGGGTGGAGGAAGTTGAACCGGATCACACCCTGCGTGCCGAGCGGATCGACCGTCTCGAGTATGATCGACGGATCAGCCTCGATCATCGGGATCAGATCCACCGCCGGCTGCTCGTAGAGATCGACCTCGCCCGCGAGCAGCGCCTGCGTCGCCGTCGCCGGGTCGGGGATGTAGCGCCACTCGACGCGGTCCACGTTCGCCACCTTGCCGCCGGCCGCGTAGCTCGCCGGCTCCTCGCGCGGCACGTAATCCTCGAACCGCTCGTAGACCACGAGGTTGCCCGGCTGCCACTCCTCCTCGATGAAGCGGAACGGACCCGAGCCGATCACCTCGGAGATCTGCTCGCTCGGGCTCGTCTCGGCGAGGCGCGCCGGCATGATGAAGGGCACGTTCGACGAGATCTTGCCCAAGGACTCCAGAACGAGGCCGTAGGGCTCGGTCAGGGTCAGCGTGAAGGTTCGCTCGTCGACGACCTCGAAGCCCTCAGCGACGCTCATCAGCTTCTGACCCATGCCGTCGCGCGCCGCCCAGCGCTCGAGCGACGCGACAGCGTCCTCCGCCGTCACCGGCTCACCGTCGTGGAAGGTCAGGCCCTCGCGCAGGGTGAACGTGTATTCCAGCCCGTCGTCCGAGACCTCGTAGCCCTCGGCCATCTGCGGCTGGACCTCAAGATTCTCGTCGAGAGCGAAGAGCGTATCGAAGACGAGATAGCCGTGGTTGCGTGTGATGTAGGCCGTCGTCCAGATCGGGTCGATGTTGCGCAGGTCAGCATGGGGCACGACGCGAAGGACGCTCTGCGCCTCCGCGGCGTCCGCCGCGATAACTCCCGCCGCCAAAGCCGCCGTGGCCGCCCACAGAGACGCGCGCGGCCTCGCCTTCGGCCTCGTTTGGACGTTTCTCTGCATCATTTCCAACCTCCGCTCTCTTCGCGGGCATGGCGCCGGCTCCGGCACGCTCGGCCCGCTCAGCTTTATGGACGCGGCGCCACCCGCACCGCACGGCCGTCTCTTCGGCCGAGCGACAGTGTCGCCGGCCCGGCAACCGCATCCTTGCAAGAGCTTTAACCGGAATGCAACTTTCTTGCATGGCGGCTGGTGCAGCATTTATCTTCCGTTCAGAAGTCGATCAGGCGAGCCCGCATAATGCGCAAGACGACCCGACTCGAGCGGCGAGTCGATCCAAACGAAGAGCCGCCGCCACCTGCGAGGATGGCGTCCGGCCTCGGGCGCAAGCTGAAGAAGGCGCGCCGGCATCGGGACATGACGCTGAAGGCGGTCGCCCTCGCCGCGCGCGTCTCCGAAGGGCATCTTTCGAAGATCGAGAACGACAAAGCCGCGCCGTCGCTCGCGGTCCTGCACCGAATCGCGGGTGTGCTCTGCATCAATCTCGCGCATTTCTTCGACGAGACGGGCGAGCGCGACGCGGTGGTCTTCCGCGCCGGCGACCGGCCTGTCCTCACGCTCGACGCGCTCCGCAGCAGCAGGGGTGTCGCGCTCGAGCGCATCATCCCGCACTGGGCGGACAATGTACTCCAGTGCAACATCCACATTATCGAGCCCGGCGGCGCCAGCGAGGGTCAGATCGCGCATGAGGGCGAGGAGGTCGGGATGGTCCTCGAGGGCTCGGTCGAGCTCCATCTGGAGGAGCGGACCATCCGCCTCGCCGCCGGCGACGCATTCCATTTCCGCTCCGAGCGCCCCCACGGCTACCGCAACCCCGGAATCGTCCGCGCGCGGATCTTCTGGGTGAACACACCGCCGACCTTCTGATGCCGGGTCCGGCTGATCCGCTCTCCCCCACCCGGTGGACTCCTGGTGCGGCCCGATCTGATGAGGGCAGATCGGGCTGGCTGCTCACGGTGACGGGACAAGCACTCGGCTGAAGGTCGTGTCGCGAAGGTGGTGGAAATCTGAGGGCGGCGTAATCTCCGGGTGATGAAACCCACCCAACCGGCGGCAGCCACCGCCAGG
>SKOX01000277.1 GCA_007119835.1 Paracoccaceae bacterium | reverse complement strand
GACCACCTCGGCCTCAGGCCCCTCCGGCCCCGGGCCTTCCGCCGCGACCGGCAGGCCCACGAGGAGCACGGCCACCGCCGCCGTCAGCCCCGCAAGCGCCGCCGCCGGCCCGGCCGATCGCCGTCCTGCCATTGTCCGCCTCCCGCTCGCCGCCTCTCGTCCCGGGAAGTGTCTGGATTATCCAAACCGCCCCGTGTCATTATCCGGCGCAAAATAACCGCATCGCCCCGCGAGAGGAACAGGAAACCGCATGGCCACTGCCCCCGTCCGCGTCGCTGTCACCCGTCGCCTGCCCGAGCCGGTCGAGGCGCGGATGCGCGAGCTCTTCGACGTCGAGCTGAACGAGACCGACCGCCCGATGACGCGCGAGGCGATCGCCGACGCGATGCACCGCGTCCACGTCCTCGTGCCGACCATCACCGACCGCATCGACGCGGGCCTGCTCTCCCAGGCGGGCTCGCAGCTGCGGCTGATCGCGAACTACGGCGCCGGCTTCGACCACATCGACGTCGCCACCGCCATCCAGCGCGGCATCGCCGTCTCGAACACCCCCGGCGTGCTCACCGATGACACCGCCGACATGGCGATGGCCCTCATCCTCGCCGTCCCCCGCCGCCTGCCCGAGGGCTGGCTGATGATCCAGCGCGGCGAGTGGGAGGGCTGGTCGCCGACGGCGCTGATGGGCCACCGCATCGCCGGCAAGAAGCTCGGCATCCTCGGCCTCGGCCGGATCGGGCGGGCCGTCGCGCGGCGGGCGCGGACCTTCGGGCTGGAGATCCACTACCACAACCGCCGCAAGGTGCATGCCGACGTCGAGGCCGAGCTTGGCGCCCGCTACTGGGACAGCCTCGACCAGATGCTCGCCCGCGTCGACATCCTGTCGATCAACGTGCCGCACACGCCGTCGACCTTCCACCTGATGAACGCCCGGCGGCTGAAGCTGATGAAGCCCACCGCCTACATCGTCAACACCGCCCGCGGCGAGGTGATCGACGAGGCGGCGCTGACCCGGATGCTGCGCGCGGGCGAGCTCGCCGGCGCCGGCCTCGACGTCTACGAGCACGGCGCCGACATCAACCCGCGCCTGCGCGACCTCCCGAACGTCATGCTGCTGCCGCACATGGGCAGCGCGACCTGGGAGGGCCGGCTCGAGATGGGCGAGAAGGTCATCATCAACATCAAGACCTTCGCCGACGGCCACCGCCCCCCCGACCAGGTCGTCCCTGCCATGCTCTGACGGCACATCCGCGGAGCGCACCACCCCGCACGGTCAGGTTGACGCCCGCCGGATGCATTTGCCTTTTCCGGTGCTTGCCTCCTTGTCCAGGTGTGGACAAGGGGCTTGCCCGGCGGCGCGAGCCCCCGTCAGCCCCGGCGCGCCGCTCCGATCACAGCCTGGCCGAAGGCCTGGAAGAGCGGCCGCGACACCGGATCGACCGCGGCGTTCCACTCGGGATGCCACTGCACCGCCAGGGCGAAGCCGGGCGCGTCCTGCACCACCAGGGCCTCGGGCGTGTCGTCGGGCGCCCAGCCTTCGATGACGATCCGCGCCGCCTTGTCGAGGATCCCCTGCCCGTGCAGCGAGTTGACCATCACCTCGGTCGCGCCGAGCATCTGGTGGAACCGCCCGCCCTCGGCGAGGCGGACGAGATGACGGATCGCGAACTTCTCCTCCAGCGAGCCGTCCGGCGGCATCCGGTGGTTCATCCGGCCCGGGATCTCGCGGATCTCCGGATGCAGGCTGCCGCCGAAGGCGACGTTGAACTCCTGAAAGCCCCGGCAGATGCCGAAGACCGGCACGCCCCTCGCCACGCATTCGTGGATCAGCGGCAGGGTCACCGCGTCGCGGTCGGGATCGAAGGCGCCGTGCTTCTCGGTCGGCTCGTGGCCGTAATGCCTGGGGTGGACGTTCGGCCGCCCGCCGGTGAACACGAAGCCGTCGCAGGCCTCGACCAGCTCGGCGATCGCCGCGACCCGCGGCAGCGCCGGCACCAGCAGCGGGATCGCCCCGGTCAGATCCGCCACCGCCTCGATGTTCGAGACGCCGACCGCCTGCACCGGATATTCGTCGTTGACCAGATGTGCGTTGCCGATGATGCCGACGACGGGCTTCGCCATTGCTCCCCTTCGTTCGCGACGTCCTGCCGCACTGCACATAGGCCAGGAGTCGCGCGCCGTCGAGAGGAACAGCCGTCGGAGCGGACCGCAGCGCCAGAGCCGCCGCCCGCGCCGCCCGCTGTCGCGCGACGAGCCACCGTCGGCGAAGCGGGACCGACGCCCGCCCAAGCCCCTTGACGCGGCGCGCGAGCCTTGAAACCGTCCGGGCATTCCCGCGAGTGACAGGAGGGCGAGCCCCATGCGCGTCGAATCCCAGGCGCCGGTGATCCGGCTGCGCGACTACCGGCCGCCGGCCTTCCTCGTGGACGACGTCTCGCTGACCTTCAGCCTCGACCCGTCCGCGGCGCGGGTCCGGGCGAAGCTGCGCATGCGCCCGAACCCGGCCCGCGCCGGCGACGGGCCCCACGACCTGCGCCTCGACGGCGAGGGCCTGAAGCTGCACGCGGCCGCGATCGACGGCGAGCCGCTCGCGGGCAACGCCCTT
>SKOX01000408.1 GCA_007119835.1 Paracoccaceae bacterium | reverse complement strand
CGTCGGGCGCGACGCCCGCCGCCGCGCCCTCCCGCAGGCGCGCCTCCACGAGGTCGATGGCGCGCTGGCCCGTCGGCCCGGTGTTGCCGAAGAGCGTCCGGGTCGCCTCGGCGAGCGCCGCGTGGAGGGCGAGCGCGGCGTCATGAGACGGCGCCTCGGGCAAGGGCCCGAGGCCATTTAGCTGCCCGGCGAGCGCGCGCAGCGCCGGGTCGTCGGCGGCCAGCGTCTCCCAGGCCGTGACGCCGAGATAGCCGAGGGCGCGGCTCGCCACCGGGGGCGAGTAGGTCGGCGTGTGGCGGACAAGCTCGAGCACGAGGCCGTACCAGCCGTCGAGGACGGCGACTGCCCGCGCCTCGCCGGCGCGGACCGGCGCGGCGAGCAGCATGGCGGCGAGCACCAGGAAAGCGAGCCCGATCCTGCCCTGCGCTGCTGCCACCGCCAGCCTCAGACGAACCGGTTGACCCAGTTCTCGAGCCGCTCCTGGCGGCCCGAGCGGGGCTGAGGCTCGGGGGCGCTCTCGGCGCGGGCGGCGAGGCTGGCGAGGTCGCTCCTTCCGGCCAGCGCCTCGCGGGCCCAGTCCGCCTCCCACCCGGCATAGCGGTCGGCGACGGCGCCCTCGAGCCCGCCGTCCTCGACCATCGCCGCCGCGGACAGCAGCCCGCGGGCGAGCGTGTCGATCCCGCCGACATGGGCCGCGATCAGGTCCTGCGGTTCGATCGACTGGCGCCGGAGCTTCGCGTCGAAGTTGAACCCGCCGGTGGTGAAGCCGCCGGCCCGCAGGATGTAGTAGATCGCGAGCGCGACCTCCGGGTGATTGTTCGGGAACTGGTCGGTGTCCCAGCCCGACTGGTAGTCGTTGCGGTTGATGTCGCACGACCCGAAGATGCCCAGGGCCGCCGCCGTCGCGATCTCGTGCTCGAAGGAATGCCCGGCGAGCACCGCGTGGCCGGTCTCGATGTTGACCTTGACCTCGCGCTCGAGCCCGAAGCGCTGCAGCAGGCCGAAGACGGTGGCGACGTCGTAGTCGTACTGGTGCTTGGTCGGCTCCTGGGGCTTCGGCTCGATCAGGATGGTGCCGGAAAAGCCGATCCTGTGCTTGTATTCGACGACCATGGACAGGAACCGCCCCATCTGGTCGAGCTCGCGCTTCATGTCGGTGTTGAGCAGGGTCTCGTAGCCCTCGCGCCCGCCCCAGAGAACGTAGTTCGCCCCGCCGAGGCGGTGGGTCACGTCCATCGCCGCCTTCACCTGCGCCGCGGCGTAGGCGAAGATCGCGGGATCGGGATTGGTCGCGGCGCCCGCCATGTAGCGGCGGTGCGAGAAGAGGTTCGCCGTGCCCCAGAGGAGCTTCACGCCGGTTTCGGCCATCTTCGCCTCGAAGACCTCGGCGATGGCGTCGAGATTGGCGCGGCACTCCTTCAGGCTGGCGCCCTCGGGCGCGGCATCGCGGTCATGGAAGGTGAAGAACGGCGTGCCGAGAATGCGGAACGTCGCGAAGGCGGCGTCGGCCTTGGCGCGGGCGGCGTCGATGGTGTCGCCGAACCAGGGCCGCTCGAAGGTCTGCCCGCCGAAGGGGTCGGTGCCGGGCCAGACGAAGCTGTGCCAGTAGCAGATCGCGATGCGCAGATGCTCGGCCATGGACTTGCCCATGACCTGCCGCCCGGGCTCGTAGAAGCGGTAGGCGAGCGGATCGTCGGTGTCGCGGCCCTTGAAGCGGACGGGCTCGATGTCGGCGAAGTAGCTCATCTTCGGGCCTCGCTTATGGCGGGGTGGAGCGCGCGATAGCGCGCGAGGCCCTCGCCGTAGGCGGGCGCGAGGGCGGGGTCGGGCGCGATCGTCCGGGCGATGGCGGGCGGTGTGCAGATCTCGAGCGGGTCGGCGCCCTCGGCGGCGCAGATCGCGAGGCGGGCGGCACCCAGCGCCGCGCCGGCCTCGGCGTCTGCGGGCAGGTCGATCGGGCGGTCGAGGACGCTCGCGATGATCCGGAGCCAGGTCTCGGACCGGGCCCCGCCCCCGACCGCGAGCGTGCGGTCGAAGTCGGTGCCGGCCGAGGCCAGCGCCGCCTGACAGTCGGCGAAGGCGTAGGCCACGCCTTCCATCACCGCCTGGGCGAGGTCGGCGGTCCCGTGGCTCCGGGCGAGGCCGGTGAAGCTGCCGCGGGCGCCGGCGTCGTTGTGGGGCGTGCGCTCGCCGGAGAGGTAGGGCAGGAAGGTGACCTCCGAGGGCCGCTCGGCGCGCACCGCGGCGGCGAGGTCGGCCGCAGGCCTGCCCGCGACCCGAGCGAGCCATTCCAGGCTGTCGGCGGCCGAGAGGATCACGCCCATCTGGTGCCAGGTGTCGGGGATGGCGTGGGCGAAGGCGTGGACGGCGCCCTCGGTGTTCGGCGAGAAGCGGTCGTTCGAGACGAAGAGCACGCCCGATGTCCCGATCGAGACGAAGGCGGTGCCCGGACGCACCACCCCGGTGCCGCAGGCCGCGGCCGCGTTGTCGCCGCCGCCGCCCGCCACCACCGGCGCCCGCTCCATGCCCCAGCGCGAGACCCACTCGCCGCGCAGACGGCCCGACGCCGCGCTGCCCTCGACCAGCCGCGGCATCTGCTGCT
>SKOX01000009.1 GCA_007119835.1 Paracoccaceae bacterium | reverse complement strand
TCGAGAGGAACGGCAGCCAGTCGGTCATGTTCAGGATGACGACCTGCTCGACGATGGCGAGGGGCGTCTCGATGAGGACGAGGATGCCCTTCGTTTCGCTCGGCCAGAACCGAATTTCGAGGCCGGCGCTGAGCAAGCCTTCTTCCGTCAGCAGCGTGTGCTCGCAATCGAGCACGCGCTCGAGGGCCCGGTGCCAGTCGACGCGCTCCCTCTCGGTGAGGCGGTTGGCCTCGTGATACCAATCGGGCAGCGGCGTGTCGTAGAAACGCCCGGCGTCGTAGAGGCGCAGTCGGTCATAACTCATGCCTCGGTCTCCTCTGTGGGGTGGGGGGGTGCAGATCGCCGCAGGCCGGCCGGCGCCGCCGCCTCCAGCCGGACAGCCAGCGCCTCGAGGGTCGCGCGGCGCGTGGCGAGGACGGCCTGCATGCTGGCGCTCAGGCGGGATGCGAGCGCGTCCAGCCCTGCCCGGTGCGCGGCTTGCTCGCCGAGCGGCGTTGCGATATCGCATTGCGCAAGCGGCCCGAGGCGGTTGGTGAGCCAGGCTTCCGGATCGGGAATGCGGGCGAGATCGACGCGGGCGGTCCGGGCGCGATGGCCGGGGCCAACCGGGCGGTACGTCACCTCCGCGGAGGAGTGTGACATTTGGCTATTATAGAGGATCCTATAATAGCCGTTGGTCACACTCCTCGACCGGTCCTGCCGGGCCGCCTCAGCGGAGGGCCAGAGGTCCGGGAAGCAGGCGGCCATGTCGGCGGCGTTCCCGAGCACGATGCCTCTGAGCGCCATGAGATCGCGGCGGGTCGGCCGGAGGTCTGACCAAGGCACGAGCGTGTCCACCGTCACCGGCAGGACGACGTCGGTCATGAGGTCGATCTCCAGCACCGTGTCGACGGTGCGGTTGACGCCGCGCCCGCGCCCGATCGCCTGGATCAGCTCGCCCTCGCAGATGCTCCAGCGGACCGCCTCGGCGATGGGATCGGCATGTTCCTCCATGGCGAGCGGCGCGGTTCGCTCGCCCGCGAGCCGGATGCGTCGCTCGGCCATGGGATACCACCAGCCCGCCTCCTCCGGGTTCCGCGCAGGCACGCGGCCGGTGAGGGCGGTCGCCAGCAGTTCCACCGTGCGCGGCGCCGGCAGGGTGCGGCCCAGCACGATCATGCCGCCGATCCCGCCCCAGCGGTCGAGCCCGCTCAGCGCGTTGAAATGCACCGCCTCCACCCGGGACGGCAGGCCCGCGGCCCGCAGCGCGTCGATCGCGGCCTTCTGGCCGATGACCAGCAGATCGACGGGCTGGCCGGGGCGACGGCATTGCCGCGCGCGGAGCGCGATCCAGGCACGCAGATCGCGCAGATGGGTGACCGCGGCCTTGCGATCCCGATCCCGCGCATCCGCCGCCGGCGTCAGCGCACGGGCCGAGGTGGGGCTGCCGGTCACCTGGCAGATGCGGACATGCGGCTGGCACGCGACGACGGGCGCGCCGAGGTCGATCCGCGGCAGGTAGGTCTGGACGAGCTCGGGCCGGAGCGTGGCGTCGAGATGCAGGATCGGCGCCTCCGCCGCCCAGCCCGCGCGCATCCTGCTGCGCCAGCGCAGCTTCAGCGCCCGGACGGACCCGTTCTCCGTGCGCTCGTGAACCAGTTCGGCGCCCGCGGCGTCATGGCCGTTCTCCAGCGCCTCGGCGAGGATCAGCCACATCGTGGCGCAGCGCCCCGGCGGCGACCACGGCTCGCCCGGAGGCGGCAGCACCTTCTCGATGCGCTTGCGCCGCTCGACCGAGCTCATGCCCGGCAGCAGGCCTGCATCGCGCATGCGCCGCCGCTCGAGGCTCGCGGCATTCCGGCAGTCCTCGGCGGTCAGGCCGACGGCCTGCAGGAGCCCGAGGCGCAGGGGGCCCGGCTCGGAGACCTGCAGTGCCTTCCAGAGCCTGTCGCGTGCGGCCACAAGGTCGGCGGTGGCCTGCTCGTCGATCCGGCCCTTGGCGCCGTAGCAGGTGAGCGAGGTTCGGCCCGGCTCGAGCCCGTCCTGGGTCAGCACCGCCTTGTCGTCGAGCCCGCGCAGGCCGGACTGCCAGAACGCCTCGTCGATGACGAGCAGCCCGACCATACCGATGGCCTCGGGCTTCATGTGGAAGAGGCTGTCATGGGCGCAGACGACGACCTGCGCTGCCTGCGCCTCGGGCTTCTGGCGCTGGTAGCCGCAGGCGTGGAACTGCGCGCAGACATGCGTCTCACCGCCGCGTCTGACCTTGCAGCAGCTCTGCTCGACGGGATGCTCGACCTCGAGCGCGTCGAACGTCGCCTCCGTATCAAGGCACATCAGCTGCTCGGCGTTCTCCGGCACGGGATCGGGCGCGGTGCGGCCCTTCCAGAGCATGGCGCGCACGCCGAGCGCGGTGAAGGCCGCGACCTGCTCGGCGCCGAGATCGTGGCGCGGCACGGCGTAGACGACCTTGCGGCCCCCGAGCCCGCCCGAAGCGACCAGATCGGCGATGGCGGCGCGTGCGCTGGAGGTCTTGCCGAGGCCAACATCGACCGGCAGGCCGAGGAGCGGCGGCAGGGCCGCGCGCGCCACGGTGTTGAAGTCCAGCGGATCGTCGCTCGCGGCC
>SKOX01000072.1 GCA_007119835.1 Paracoccaceae bacterium | reverse complement strand
TCGCCGCCGCGCGGGCGCGGCTCCGGGCGCGGCTCCGGGCGCGGCTCGTCGTGCGGCTCCCGGCTCGAGAAGCGCGGCTCCTGCCGGCCATGCGTGCGCCCCTCCGTGCGCAGCACCGCCCGACCGGCGTCGTCCGCCGGTTCGTCCTCGTGCGGTTCCGAAGCATGATGCGCGAGCGGACGGCGGAAGATCATCATCGTTTCCTCGACGATCGCGGCCCGGCGGAACCAGCCGGCCGGCTCCTCGGCGGTGAGGGATTCCGAGCGGACGTATTCCCAGCCGCCGCGCGCCTCGGCGTTGATCGACTCGGTCAGCGTCGCGGCGAAGATCTCGGCGGTCGAGGACATCCCCTTGATGCGCTTCAGCCGCCTCGGGGCCGGGATGACGCGGTATTCGTAGCCCATCCTGGTCTCCCTGTTCACTCGATGCCGAGCTTGGCGCGGACAATGGCCTGGACCGCCTGCGGGTTGGCGCGGCCGCCCGTCGCCTTCATCACCTGCCCGACGAACCAGCCGGCGAGCGAGGGCTTGGCCTTCGCCTTCGCCACCTGGTCGGGGTTGGCCGCGATCACCGCGTCGACGGCCTTCTCGATGGCGCCGGTGTCGGTGACCTGGGCGAGGCCGCGCTCCTCGACGATCCGCGCCGGGTCGCCGCCCTCGGTCCAGAGGATCTCGAAGACGTCCTTGGCGATCTTGCCGGAGATGTCGCCCTTCGCGATGAGGTCGAGCAGCCCGCCGAGCTGGCCGGGCGCGATCGGGCTCTCGTCGATGGTGCGGCCTTCCTTGTTCAGCCGCCCGAAGAGCTCGTTGATCACCCAGTTCGCCGCCTGCTTGCCGTCGCGCCCCTCGGCGACGGCCTCGAAGTACCGGGCGGCCGCGATCTCGGCGGTCAGCACACCCGCGTCGTATTCGGTCATGCCGTAGTCGAGGACGAAGCGGGCCTTCTTCTCGTCGGGGAGCTCGGGCAGGCTGGCGCGGATGCCCTCGATCCAGTCCGCCTCAAGCTCCAGCGGCAGGAGGTCGGGATCGGGGAAGTAGCGGTAGTCGTGCGCCTCCTCCTTCGACCGCATCGAGCGCGTCTCGCCGCGGGCGACGTCGTAGAGGCGGGTCTCCTGCTCGATCCGTCCGCCGTCCTCGAGGATGGCGATCTGGCGGCGGGCCTCGGCCTCGATCGCCTGCATGATGAAGCGCATCGAGTTGAGGTTCTTGATCTCGCAGCGGGTGCCGAGCACGGTCGAGCCCTTGGGCCGGACGGAGACGTTGACGTCGGCTCGCAGGCTCCCCTCCTGCATGTTGCCGTCGCAGGTATCGAGATAGCGCAGGATCTGTCGCAGCTTGCGGACGTATTCCGCCGCCTCCTCGGGCCCGCGCAGGTCGGGTCGGGAGACGATCTCCATCAGCGCGACGCCGGTGCGGTTGAGATCGACGAGGGAGCGCTTGGGGTCCTGGTCGTGGATCGACTTGCCGGCATCCTGCTCGAGGTGGATGCGCTCGATCCGGACGCGGCGGGCGACGCCGGGGGCCATGTCGACCAGCACCTCGCCCTCGCCGACGATGGGGTGGTAGAGCTGGCTGATCTGGTAGCCCTGCGGCAGGTCGGGGTAGAAGTAGTTCTTGCGGTCGAAGCGCGAGAAACGGTTGATCTGGGCCTTGAGCCCGAGCCCGGTGCGGACCGCCTGCTCGACACAGAAGCCGTTGATGACCGGCAGCATCCCGGGCATCGCGGCGTCGACCAGGCTGACATTGGTGTTCGGCTCGGCGCCGAACGCGGTCGAGGCGCCGGAGAAGAGCTTTGCCCGGGACTTGACCTGGGCGTGGACCTCGAGGCCGATCACAAGCTCCCAGTCGTCCTTCGCACCGGGAATGATCTTCGGGTCTGGCTCGCGATAGGAAAGCTCGGCCATGCAGGCATCCTCGGCGGGAACGATCCCGTCCGTCTAGCCGCGCCCGAGGGGCGGGGCAAGGGTCGGCATCCGCCGGCCGGCGACGCGGTTCGCACAAGGGGCGGCGCGCAAGGGATTGATTTTCCGACTTCCCTTCGGCGATCAGGCATCTCTGAGCAGCCGCCCGACGATCTCGGCGGTGTCGCGCGAAAGGCCGTCGCGCTCCGCGAGCCGCTCGAGCTCCCCGCGCATCATGGCCTTCCGGCGCTCGTCGAACCGGCGCCAGGTGCCGAGCGCGGTGGCGAGGCGGGCGGTGGTCTGCGGGTTCACCGGGTCGAGGCGGATCAGCCAGTCGACGAGCAGGCGGTAGCCAGAGCCGTCGGCGGCGTGGAAGCCGGCCGGGTTCGCCACCGCGAAGGTGCCGATCAGCGACCGCAGGCGGTTGGGGTTCTTCCAGTCGAAGTCCGGATGTCCCGCGAGCCGCTCGATCGTCGCCACCGCTTGCTCGGGCGGCGTGAGCTGCGCCTGCACGGCAAACCACTTGTCGAGGACCAGCGGGTCGCGGCGCCACCTGCCGTGGAAGTCGGCAAGCGGGCCTTCGGCGCGGTCGTGCGCGACCAGGACCCCGAGGGCGGCCATGCGCTCGGTCATGTTGTCCGCCTGCGCGTACTGGCGGGCGGGCTCGGGCGCGGCCGGGTCGCGGGCGGCGATCAGCCCGAGCGCGC
>SKOX01000186.1 GCA_007119835.1 Paracoccaceae bacterium | reverse complement strand
CTCGCAAGGTATTTCAGTCCTGAAACACGCCAACCCGATGGCGCGCCGCGACTTTCGCCGCTCCCGGCCCGCGGCTGCTAGTCGCGGCGGCCGCGTCCTTGTGTTGCACGCCTGCGTGGCGTAACAGGCGCACGGGTAGGCTCGGGATGGTGCCTGCCCGAGTTGAAACACGAGCCCGAAGTGACCATTTTCCCGGCGGCTCGATGCAGGGGGCCACGGGCAGGGGCATGAGCATGGCGGACGAAGGGGCAGGAACGGCAGACGGTCCACGCCCGCGATTCCGCAGGGTCATGCTCAAGATATCCGGCGAGGCGCTGATGGGCCCGCAGGCCTACGGGCTCCACCCGCCGACCGTGGACCGCATCGCCGGCCAGATCCAGGCGGTCCGGGACCTCGGCGTCGAGATCTGCCTCGTCATCGGCGGGGGCAACATCTTCCGCGGGCTTCAGCTCACCGCGCAGGGCATGGAGCGGACGACGGGCGACTACATGGGGATGCTCGCCACGGTGATGAACGCGCTCGCCATGCAGTCGGCGCTCGAGAGCCGCGGGGTCTATACCCGGGTGATCTCGGCGATCCCGATGGACCAGGTCTGCGAGCCCTACATCCGCCGGCGGGCGGTGCGCCATCTCGAGAAGGGGCGGGTCTGCATCTTCGCCGCCGGAACCGGCAATCCCTATTTCACCACCGACACGGCGGCGACGCTCCGGGCCTCGGAGATGTCCTGCGAGGCGATCTTCAAGGGCACGCAGGTCGACGGCATCTACGACAGCGACCCGAAGAAGAACCCCGAGGCGAAGCGCTACGCCCGGATCAGCTACGACGACGTGCTGTCGAAGCATCTCAAGGTGATGGACGCGGCGGCGATCGCGCTCGCCCGCGACAACCGCCTGCCGATCGTCGTCTTCTCGCTCGACGACCCCTCGGGCCTCGCCGGGGTCGTTGAGGGCGAGGGGCGATTCACCATTGTTGAACCCGCCTGAGATAGGCCGGGACCGCGGGAGGACGCGACGATGACGGACGAGGAGATCGACCTATCCGACCTCGAGAAGCGGATGGAGGGCGCGATCGCGTCGCTCAGGACCGAGTTCGCCTCGCTCAGGACCGGGCGCGCCTCGGCGTCGATGCTCGATCCGGTGATGGTGGACGCCTACGGCAGCCAGATGCCGGTCAACCAGCTCGGCACGGTCACCGTGCCCGAGCCGCGCATGGTGCTGGTCAACGTCTGGGACAAGTCGATGGTCTCGGCCGTCGACAAGGCGATCCGCAGCTCCGGCCTCGGCATCAACCCGCAGGTCGACGGCACGATCCTGCGCATCCCGATCCCCGAGCTCAACGAGGAGCGCCGGCGCGAGCTCGCCAAGGTGGCGGGCCAGTACGCCGAGCACGCCCGCATCGCGATCCGCAACGTGCGCCGCGACGGCATGGACCGGCTCAAGAAGGCGAAGGCCGCCGGCATGGCCGAGGACGACCACAAGCTCTACACGGATGAAGTGCAGGCGATGACCGACGCCGCGATCGCCAAGGTCGACGCGGCCCTGCAGGCAAAGCAAGAAGAAATCATGCAGATCTGAACTCGAGCGCCGGCCCCGGGACGGCAGGGACAGCACGTATGTACGAAGTGAAGAGCGAGACGCCGCGCCACGTCGCCATCATCATGGATGGCAACGGGCGCTGGGCCGAGAGCCGGGGGCTGCCGCGCATCGCGGGCCACCGGCGCGGCGCCGACCGGGTCCGCGAGGTGGTGGAGAGCTGTCCCGACCTCGGCGTGAGCCACCTCACCCTCTTCGCCTTCTCGACCGAGAACTGGAAGCGGCCGGAGCAGGAGGTGCAGGGGCTCTTCCGTCTGCTGCGCCGCTACATCAAGAAGGAGGGCGCCCGCCTGGTGGCCGAGGGCGCGCGGGTGCGCTTCATCGGCGACCGCACGCGCCTGTCGCGGGAACTGCAGGCGCTGATGGCCGGGCTCGAGGCGCAGACCGCGGCGAACGACCGGCTGCACCTGACGGTGGCGCTCAACTACGGCGGCCGCGACGAGCTCACCCGCGCGGCCCAGCGCCTCGCCGAGGCCGTGCGCCGGGGCGAGGTCTCGCCCGACGAGATCGGGCCCGAGACGCTCGAGCGCTTCCTCGACACCGTCGGCCTGCCCGACCCGGACCTGATCCTCAGGACCTCGGGCGAGCACCGGCTTTCGGGCTTCCTGCCCTGGCAGTCGGCCTATTCGGAATTCTCCTTCGTCGAGGCGCGGTGGCCCGACTTCACCGCCGAGATGTTCGCCGCCGAGGTGCGGAGCTTCGGGCGGCGAGAGCGCCGGTTCGGCGCCATCGCCGGATGAGCGGTCCCGCGCGAGCGTCCGCGCGTTTCGGGGATCTCGGCCTCAGGGTCCTGTCGGCGATCGGCCTCGCGATCATCGTCGTGGTCGCCCTGTGGCTCGGCGGCGTTTGGGTGGCCGCGCTCGCCGCCCTCGCCGCCGTGCTGATGCTCTGGGAGCTCCACCGGATGGCGACCGGCGACGGCCGGGCCTTCGCACCCGGGCTCGTCGTCGCCGCGGCCTCGGCGGCCCTCGCGGTGTTCGTCACCGGTGCCGCGGGCGCCGGCTGGGGCGCGCTGGTGGTGGCGGTCGGCGCCG
>SKOX01000080.1 GCA_007119835.1 Paracoccaceae bacterium | reverse complement strand
GGCCGCGGCCGCTGCCGGCGGCTGCAGGATCGTGCGGCTCGTCCGGCGAAGGGGGGCGGTCCGCCCCTCCAGAATCGGCCGGTCGGTCATGCGACCTTCTCGCGGAGGATGCGCGGCACCTTGAACTCCACCCGCTCGACGGCGGTCTCGACCAGTTCGACGCTGACGTCGTAGCGGTCGCGGAAGGCGTCGATCACCTCCTCGACGAGGACCTCCGGCGCAGAGGCGCCGGCGGTTATCCCGATCGCGCGTGCCCCCTCGATGGCGCGCCAGTCGATCTCCGGGGCCCGCTGCACCAGCTGGGCATAGGCGCAGCCGGCGCTGCGTCCGACCTCCACGAGGCGGCGGGAGTTCGACGAGTTCGGCGCGCCGATCACGAGGAGCGCGTCGATCATAGGGGCCATCGCCTTGACGGCCTCCTGGCGGTTGGTCGTGGCGTAGCAGATGTCTTCCTTGTGCGGCCCGACGATGCCAGGGAAGCGCGCCTTCAGCGCCTCGACGATCTCCGCGGTGTCGTCGACGGACAGCGTCGTCTGGGTGATGAAGGCGAGCTTCGCGGGATCGCGTACCTCGATGCGCCCGACATCCCCGACCTCCTCCACGAGGATCACCTCCCCGGGCGGGAGCTGGCCCATGGTGCCGACGGTTTCGGGGTGACCGGCATGGCCGATCATCACCATCTGGAGGCCGTTGGCATGGTGGCGCTCGGCCTCGATGTGGACCTTGGAGACCAGCGGGCAGGTCGCGTCGACATAGACCATCCGCCGCGCCTCGGCCTCGGCGGGGACGGCCTTCGGGACGCCGTGGGCGGAGAACACCACCGGCCGGTCCGGCGGGCACTCGTCGAGCTCCTCGACGAAGACCGCGCCCTGCGCGCGCAGCCCGTCGACGACGTAGCGGTTGTGGACGATCTCGTGACGGACGTAGACCGGGGCGCCCCATTTCTCGAGCGCCATCTCCACGATCTTGATCGCCCGGTCGACGCCGGCACAGAAGCCGCGCGGCGCGGCGAGGTAGATTTTCAGGCTTTCGGGCATGGGTCTCGCGGTCCGTCGGTCGCGCCCGGGCTGGGCGTCAGGAGGGTTCGGCGTCAATATACGCACGCAGGTCCCGGAAGACAGCCTCGAACATCGCGGGCGTCAGCCGGCCGGTGTTCGTATTGTAGCGCGAGCAATGGTAGCTGTCGAAGACCGCGAGCCCACCGATGTCGTGCCGCGCCCCGTGCGCGAAGGGATGCAGCGCAATCCGCTCGCCGAGCGCCCGGACCAGCGTCTCGTGGGCGATCCGGCCGAGGCAGACGACGGCGCGCAGCCGCGGCAGGGCGGCGATGCGGCCAAGCAGGAAGCGCCGGCAGGTCGTGATCTCGACCGGCAGCGGCTTGTTCTGCGGCGGCACGCAGCGCACGGCGTTGGCGACGAGCGCGTCGTGGAGCGCGAGCCCGTCGTCCGTCCGGGCGGCGAACCGCCCGTTGGCAAAGCCGAAGCGGGAGAGCGTGGCGTAGAGGAGATCGCCGGCGTAGTCGCCGGTGAAGGGCCGCCCCGTCCGGTTCGCGCCGGCAACGCCCGGCGCAAGCCCGAGCACCATGACCCGCGCGGCCGGATCGCCGAACGAGGGCACGGCGCCGTTGTACCAGTCGGGATGCGCCGCGCGGTTGCGCTCGCGGTAGGCCGTCAGGCGGGGGCAGAGGGTGCAGTCGCGCGGCGCCTCGGCGGGCGCGACGCCGGGCGCGCTGGCGGTCATTCCTCCGTCTGGTCGGCGGGCTCCTGCTCGCGCGCGGCGGCGTAGTCGCGTGCGGGTGCCTGCTCGCCGCGTGGTGGCCGGCCGATCACCTCGCGCAACTCGTCGAGCTCGATGAAGTTGTCGCATTGCCGGCGCAGGTCGTCGGCGATCATCGGCGGGCTCGAGCGGATGGTGGAAACGATGGAGACCCGGACGCCCTTGCGCTGGATCGATTCGACGAGGCGCTTGAAGTCGCCGTCTCCCGAGAAGAGCACGATGTGATCGACGTGGCTCGCCATCTCCATTGCGTCGACGGCCAGTTCGATGTCCATGTTCGCCTTGATCTTCCGGCGGCCTGCCGCGTCGGTGAACTCCTTGGCGGGCTTCGTCACCATGGCGAAGCCGTTGTAGTTCAGCCAGTCGACGAGCGGGCGGACCGGCGAGTAGTCGTCGGTCTCGAGAAGAGCCGTATAGTAGAAGGCGCGCACGAGCTTGCCGCGCCGCATGAACTCGGAGCGCAGCAGCTTGTAGTCGATGTCGAAGCCGAGCGCGCGGGCCGCGGAGTAGAGATTCGCGCCGTCGATAAAGAGCGCCAGGCGTTCATCGCGGTAGAACATGGGACGGCGGCCTCCAGGGAATGGTCAATTTGAATGCGTGTGCAATCGACGAGCCAGAGGCAAAGAGTTATAGTGCCCGTGGCAATGCCATGGAAGAAAAAAATCCCGCTATGAATGTGCTCCTGATCGCTCTCGGAAGCAACCTTTCCGGCGAGGCGGGGTCGCCGCAGGCCGTGCTCGAGGCCGCGCTGGCCGCGCTGCCGCGCGAGGGCCTTCGCGTGGCCGGGCGCAGCGCCTGGTACCGGACGGCGGCGGTGCCGCCGGGCTCGGGGCCCGACTTCGTCAATGGCG
>SKOX01000323.1 GCA_007119835.1 Paracoccaceae bacterium | reverse complement strand
TGATCGACGACCTGCCGCTCTTCCGGGCAGCGCCGCCCGCGCCCCCTGCCCCGGCCGCGCCCTCGGGCGTCGAGGCGCGGCTCGCCGGGGTAGATCCCGACGCGCTCTCGCCGCGGGAGGCGCTGGCGCTGGTCTACGAGCTGAAGGGGATGGTCGGAGCGTAAGCGGCGCGGGAGCGAGATGGCGCCTGCCCGACTGCTCTCCAGGTTCTTGCCGTCTGACAAGGCGTGCCGGCCTGCTCCGGCAGCGTGTCCGCACCTGGACACGCGTCAAGTCTCTGATGTGGAACGCGGCGGACATCCACAGGTTGCCGCCCGAGTCGCCTGATACGCTCGCCGGCACGAAGCCTGAAAATCGACCTTGAACCAGATGGCAGGCGGCTCGTTCTCGGAGACAGTCGCGCAGCGGGAGGGAATGATGTTCTTCGACGGGTGGGAAGCAGTCGTGCGCACGGTAGTGGTGGGCGTTCTCGCCTACGCCATCCTCGTCGCCGTGCTGCGCACGACCGGCAAGCGGACGCTCGCCAAGATGAACGCCTTCGACCTCGTGGTGACGGTCGCGATCGGCTCGACGCTCGCAACGATCCTGCTCAACGAAGAGGTGGCGCTCGCGGAGGGGGCGACGGCCTTCCTCGTCCTGGCGCTGCTGCAGTATGCTGTGGCGACAGGAACCGTGCGCTCGCCCAAGCTGCGCAGCCTCGTCAAGTCAACGCCGCACGCGCTTGTTCTCGACGGCCAGCACGTCCCGGGCGCCCTGGCCGACGAGCGGGTGACGCCTGAGGAGATCAACGCCGCGCTGCGCTCCGCCGGCCTCGGCGACATCGGCCTTGCAGCGGCGGTGGTGCTGGAGACCGACGGCAGCTTCAGCGTCGTGCCGCGCGAACAGGCGGGCGACGGCTCCGCCCTCGCCGATCTGCGGTCGCGGGCGGACGCCTGAGGGGGCTCAGGCCCCCTTCCCGTCCCCGTCCGCCGCGGTCTCGTCCTCGGCCTTCGGCGCCGGGGCGGCGGGGCCGCCGGCGGAGACGCCGACCTGGGCCGGACGCAGCAGGCGCTCGCCGATGGTGAAGCCCTCGCCCATCACCTCGATGATGTCGCCGGCCTTGGTGCCGGGCACCGGCGCCTCGAACATCGCCTGGTGCAGCTTCGGGTCGAAGCGCTCGCCCTTCTCGGGTGCGATCTTGCGGATGCCATGCTTGGCCAGCGCCCCGACGAGCTCCTTCTGGGTCAGCTCGATGCCCTCGAGGAGCGGGCCCGCCACCGCGCGGGTCTCGTCGGTGACGACCTTCATGGCGCGCTCGAAATTGTCGTGCACGGGCAGGAGGTCGCGGGCGAAGCGGGTGATGCCGTACTGCTCGGCGTCGCGGCGGTCGCGATCGGCGCGCTTGCGGATGTTCTCGGCGTCGGCGAGCGCGCGCAGGAGGCGGTCCTTGAGTTCGGCGACCTCGGCGCGCAGCGCCTCGGGATCGTCCGGTCGGGCGTCCTCGGGCAGCGGCCCGGGCTCGACGTTGTGCGCCTCGGCCTCGGCCACCGCGACGTCGTCGTGGTGGGATGCCTCGTGGTCGCCATGGTCCTGCGGATCGCGGGGCTTCTTCTGTTCCTGTGCCATTCGGCTCCTCGTTCAGGCGCTTCGGCCGGAGATCAGCCGGCCGACAAGCTGCGCGGTGTAGTCCACGATCGGCACGATCCGCCCGTAGTTCAGGCGGGTCGGCCCGATGACACCCACCGCGCCGATGATCTTTCGCTCAGCGTTCATATAAGGAGACACCACCAGAGAGGAACCCGACAGCGAGAAAAGCTTGTTTTCCGATCCGATGAACACGCGCACGCCGTCGCCGCCCTCGGCTAGGTCGAGAAGCTGGACGAGGTCGCGCTTGCGCTCGAGGTCGTCGAACAGGCTGCGGATGCGCTCGATCTGGTCGGCGTCGGCGACCGAAGCGAGGAGATTGGCGCGGCCGCGGACGATCAGGCGGTCGGAGCCGTCACCGTCGCTGGCCCAGACCGCGAGACCGGCCTCGATCAGGGTCTGGGAAAGGAGGTCGAGCTCGGCGCGGTTGCGGGTCATCTCGGCCGCCACCGTCGAGCGCATCTCCGACAGGGTCCGGCCCTCGAGCACGGCGTTGAGGAAATTGGCCGCGGCGCGCATCGCCGACGGCGTCAGGCCCGCAGGCGGTGCGAAGATCCGGTTCTCGACGTGGCCGTCGGCGGTGACGAGCACGACGAGAACGCGGTCGGGCGCGAGGGAGACGAACTCGATGTGGCGGATCGGGGCCTCGGCCTTGGGCGCCAGCACGAGGGACGCCGATCGCGTCAGGCCCGACAGCAGCGAGCCGGCGCGGTCGAGCAGGTGGGTGAGGTCGGTGTCGTCGGCCGAGAGCGTGCGCTCGATCTCGGTGCGCTCGCTGCCGGCAACGTCGCCGAGCTCCAGGATGCCGTCGACGAAGAGCCGAAGCCCGAGCTGGGTCGGAATGCGGCCGGCGGAGACGTGGGGACTGTCGAGCAGGCCGAGATGCTCGAGGTCCTGCATCACGTTGCGCACGGTGGCCGCCGAGACGCTCTCGGTGAGCGAGCGGCTGAGGGTGCGCGAACCGACCGGCTCGCCCGTCTCCAGATAGGTTTCGACAAGCGTGCGGAAGACGTCCCGCGAGCGATCGGTGAGCGCCGCGAGCGAAGGAGGCGTCTGCGCGCCGGACGGCTTTCTCGGAACCTCCATGGCGTTCATGATGTAGGCAGCGCGCGGAGACCGGTCAATCACGCGTCGCCATTGCGGCTTTTGAGGCTGGACCCAGGCTGGACCCTCCCGCGGCTGGACGGCGCGGCCCGCCTGGGCTATCAGGTCGGGAAAAGATGGGAGGATCCCATGCGACCTTCGGGCCGTGCGCCGGACGCGCTGCGCCGGATCGTGATCGAGCCGGACGCGGTGCGGCACGCAGAGGGCTCGTGCATGATCCGCATGGGCGACACCCATGTCCTCTGCACCGCGAGCATTGAGGAGACGGTGCCGTCCTTCCTGCGCAAGACCGGCCTTGGCTGGGTAACGGCGGAATACGGCATGCTGCCGCGGGCGACCACGACGCGCAACCGGCGCGAGGCGGCGACGGGCAAGCAGTCGGGACGGACGGTCGAGATCCAGCGGCTGATCGGGCGCAGCCTGCGGGCGGCGGTCGACCGGGTGGCGCTGGGCGAGCGGCAGATCACGGTCGATTGCGACGTGATCCAGGCCGACGGCGGCACGCGCTGTGCGGCGATCACCGGCGGCTGGGTGGCGCTGAGGCTCGCGGTCAACCGGCTGATGAAGGCGGGCGACGTGAAGACCGATCCGCTGACCGACCACGTCGCCGCGGTGAGCGCGGGGATCTACGGCGGCCAGCCGGTGCTCGACCTCGACTATGCCGAGGACAGCGCCGCGGGCACGGACGCGAATTTCGTGATGACGGGGCGGATGGGCCTGATCGAGGTGCAGGGCAGCGCCGAAGGCGCGACCTTCACGCGCGCGGAGCTCGGCGCGCTCATGGACCTCGCCGAGGCCGGGATCGGCGCCCTCGTGCGGGCACAGGAGGAGGCGGTGGCATGACGAGACGCTTCACGGAGCCGAAGCTGGTGGTCGCGACGCACAACATGGGCAAGTTCGCCGAGATCGAGCGGCTGCTCGAGGGCCATCCGGTCGAGCTCGTCTCGGCCCGCGCGCTCGGGCTGCACGAGCCGGCGGAGACCGAGACGAGCTTCCTCGGCAACGCGCGGATCAAGGCGCGGCACGCGGTCGAGAAGACCGGGCTGCCGGCGGTCGGCGACGATTCCGGCCTCGAGATCGACGCGCTGCACGGGGCGCCGGGCGTCTATACCGCCGACTGGGCGGCGCAGCCGGCGGGTCGGGACTTCTTTCACGCGATGGAGAAGACCTGGGAGCAGCTCGAGCACGCCCAGGCGCCCTACCCACGCACGGCGCGGTTCCGCTGCGCGGCGGTGCTGGTCTGGCCCGACGGGCACGAGGAGACTTTCGAGGGCACGATCGAGGGCGAGTGCGTGCATCCCTTCCGCGGCGAGGACGGCCACGGCTACGACCCGATGTTCCAGCCGACCGGCGAGACCCGGACGCTGGCCGAGATGACGGCGGACGAGAAGAATGCAATCAGCCACCGCGGCGAGGCCTTCCGCAAGCTCGTCGCTGCCTGCTTCGGCTGAGGCCCGGGCGGAGGCCCCTGCCCTGCCCGCCGACGACTGGCGCGCCGGCGGGTTCGGCGTCTACGTGCACTGGCCGTTCTGTGCGGCGAAGTGCCCGTATTGCGACTTCAACAGCCATGTGCGCGGCGGCGTCGACCAGGATCGCTGGCGTCGGGCGCTTGTCGCCGAGATCCTTCGGGTGGCGGCGGAAGTGCCGGAACGACGGGTCGGCTCGATCTTCTTCGGTGGCGGCACGCCGAGCCTGATGCCGCCTGCCACCGTGGCGGCGGTGATCGAGGCCGTGGATACGGCCTGGGGCCTCGCGGCAGACGCGGAGGTGACGCTGGAGGCGAACCCGACGTCGGTCGAGGCGGAGCGCTTCGCCGGCTACCGCGCTGCGGGCGTCAACCGCCTGTCGCTTGGGGTGCAGGCGCTCGACGACGGCCACCTGCGCCGGCTGGGCCGGCTGCACACCGCAGCCGAAGCGCTCGCGGCCCTGCGGCTTGCACGGCAGACATTTCCGAGAGTGAGTATCGATCTCATCTACGCCCGCCAGGATCAGACGGCGCCGGACTGGGAAGCGGAGCTTCGAACGGCGTTGGCGCTCGGGGTGGACCATCTTTCGCTCTACCAGTTGACGATCGAGCCGGGCACGCGGTTTCACGATCTGCGGGCCCGTGGCGGCCTGCGCGGCCTGCCCGACGATGACCGGGCAAGCGGACTTTTCGAGACGACGCAGGCAGTCTGCGCCGCTGCCGGTCTGCCGGCCTACGAGATTTCCAACCACGCGCGTCCGGGAGCGGAAAGCCGGCACAATCGGGTCTACTGGCGCTATGGCGACTACGCCGGGATCGGGCCTGGCGCCCACGGTCGGCTGACGGTCGGTGCGGAGCGGCTGGCGGTGGAGACGCTGCGCGCGCCCGAGGCGTGGCTTGATGCGGTCGAAACGCGGTTCTCGGGCGAGGCCGGTCGGACCGGACTTTCGGGCGCGGACCAGGCCGCGGAGATGCTGATGATGGGGCTCAGGCTTGTCGAGGGCGTCGAAGCCGGGCGATACGCCCGGCTCGCCGGTCGGCCTATGTCGGCCGACGCAATCGGCGAGCTTGCCGACATGGATCTCGTCGCCTTGACCGATGGGCGCCTGCGGGCGACGGAAACCGGTCGCGCCGTTCTCGAGGCGGTGCTGCGCCGGCTGCTCGCCGACGCCTAGCGCGAGAGGCGCTGGCAGAGACCGTCGAGTTCGTCGAGCGAGCCGTAGCGAATGCGGATCTCGCCCCGCTGCCCGCCCGGCTGATGCCGGATCGTGACCCCGAGGCCGAGCGCAGCCGCGAGGTCCTGCTCGAGCGCGCGGGTGTCGGCGTCCTTCTCGGGCGCCCGGACCGATGCCGGCGAACGCGCGGGGGCCGCCGCCTGACGCGCCAGGGCCTCGGTCTGGCGCACGGAGAGATCCCTCTCCACCACCTGGCGCGCGAGGGCCACAGCATCGGGCGCGGTGATCAGCGCCCGGGCGTGGCCGGCGCTCAGGCGTCCCTCCCGCACGAGCGCGAGAACCGGCTCGGGCAGGGTCAGCAGGCGAAGTAGATTCGCGATGTGGCTGCGGGACTTGCCGAGCGCTTCACCCAGCTTCTCCTGGGTGTGGCCGAAGCGGTCCATCAGCTGCCGGTAGCCGTGCGCTTCGTCGAGGGGGTTGAGATCGGCACGCTGGATGTTCTCGATGATCGCGAGCTCCAGCACCTCGGTGTCGGTGAGCATGCGCACGAGAACCGGGATCTCGTGCAGCTGAGCGCGCTGAGCGGCGCGCCAGCGTCGTTCCCCGGCGACGATTTCGTAGGCGTCGGTCTTCTCCGGATGCGGCCGGACGATCAGCGGCTGGATGACGCCCTTCTCCCGGATCGACGCGGTGAGCTCGTCGAGTTCGACCTCGCCGAAACTCCGCCTCGGCTGATTCGGGTTCGGGTGTAGCGTCTCGATCGGGACAGCCGTCGCCGGCGCGCGCGCGGCCTCGGGCTCAGGACCTGGAGCCTTCTCTTCGACGGGAGCGACATCGGCGAGGAGGGCGGAGAGGCCGCGCCCGAGTCCCTTGCGTTCCATGATACCCTTCCTCAGGCTTGTTCGAGTGCGGGCTGCCCGCGAAGCCGGGCAAGGACCTCACCGGCGAGTTTCTGGTAGGCGACACTGCCTGCGCTGGTGTGGTCGTAGACCAGAGCGGGAATGCCGTGTGACGGTGCTTCGCTCAATCTCACGTTGCGTGGGATGATCGTGTCATAGACGAGGGTGCCCAGGTTGGACCGCACGTCAGCCGCCACCTGGGCGGACAGGTTGTTGCGCCGATCGTACATGGTGAGGATGATCCCCTGGATCCTGAGGCCCGGATTCGAGCTCTGGCGCACCGACTGCACGGTGCGCATCAGCTGGGAGAGGCCTTCAAGCGCGAAGAACTCGCACTGTAGAGGTACGAGGACGCCGTCCGCCGCCACCATCGCGTTGATGGTGAGCAGATTGAGCGACGGCGGGCAGTCGATGAGGAGATAGTCATAGTCGCGGAGCGCATCGTTCACTGATGCGAACGCATCCCGCATCTTGTGGGTCCGGCGCGCGTCACCTACAAGCTCTAGATCCGCGGAGCTCAAGTCTGGCGTTGCCGGGACGATGCTGAGCTTCGGGGTGCCCGTTGGTATAGTCCGAAACGGCCCCTCCGGAAACAGCAGGTCGTAGGTGGTGAACTCGCGATCGGACGGGGCGATGCCGAGGCCGGTGGATGCATTTCCCTGCGGATCGAGATCGACGACGAGGATCCGCTGCCCGAGAGCTGCGAGTGCTGTGCCGAGGTTGATGGTGGTCGTCGTCTTACCGACCCCGCCCTTCTGGTTTGCCAGGGCGAGGATCGTCGGTCTACCGCTGGCCATGGATCGCTCCGATCTCGATGATCGCGGCATCCGGGTCGGTCATGCTCGGATGCAGCTTGTACTCGAAGTCCCAGAGGCGGAGGGCTGCGTCAAGCTCTTTGTGGTAGGCGCGGCCCTTTGGCAGAAGGGCGTGTCCTGTTGCACGCCTGAGGCGCACGACATGGCCGATGATGCGCTCCAGCGGCGCGAAAGCGCGTGCCGAAACCATGTCCTGTGGTGGCAGAGCGAGGGTCTCAGCCCGCTGCGCAAGGACAGCCACCGGCAGATCCAGGTCGCGGGCCACCGACGAAAGAAAGGCGGCCTTGCGTCGGTCGCTTTCGACGAGAGTTACAGCCGTCGGTCGCGAAGAATCGGACGCCATGATTGCGATGACGAGGCCTGGAAAGCCGCCGCCGGAGCCCAGATCAATCCATGTTTTCGCAGCAGGTGGTGCTAGTGCCCAGAGTTGCGCGGAATCTGCGATATGACGCGACCAGATGTTGGCGATGGTCCCTGAGGCCACGAGATTGATTGCCGGGTTCCATCGGGCGACGGCGGCTGCCAGCGAGACGAGGCGGTCTCCTGTTTCACGTGAAACATCGAAGATTTCTGCGAATTCCGATGCGTCAGAGATGGCTCTCACGCCGCGTCTCGCGCTCTCGCTCGTAGCAAGATCAGGGTGAGCGCGGACGGCGTCATCCCTTCAATCCGATTTGCTTGCGAGAGTGTCAACGGACGAGCCGCCGTCAACTTCTCCCGAAGCTCGTTCGACAAGCCCGGGATCGCGCCATAGTCGAGATCCCTAGGAAGAACCAGGCTCTCGTCGCGCCTCAAGATCTCCGCGGCACGCTGTTCCCGCACGATGAAAGGTGCGTAGCGCGCTTCGATCGCAACCTGCCGCAAGGCTGCAAGTGAGACGTCGCCAAGCGAAGGAATGGACTGCTGTGTCCTGAAAAGATCGATGTCCGAGGCTTGCAATAGATCAACGGCGCTCAATGGCCGTCCATCGCTCCTGGGAGGAACGCCCAAGGCCAAGGCTTCACTCGCCGAAAGCCGAGTCTGAGCGGCAATTTTCCGCGCTTCGGCTACGGCGTTAGCACGCTCTGAAAATGTCTCCCAGCGTCGGTTCCCGACAATGCCGATGCTGCGGCCCATGGGGGTCAGACGTAGATCCGCGTTGTCGGCGCGCACGGACAGCCGGTATTCCGCCCGTGACGTGAACATCCTGTAGGGCTCGCTCACCCCGCGGACAACAAGATCATCGATGAGAACGCCAATGTAGGCTTCTGATCGAGACAAGATGAACGGTTCAAGGCCCTTCACGAAGCGCGCGGCGTTGATTCCGGCCATTAGACCCTGCGCTGCGGCCTCCTCGTATCCCGTGGTGCCGTTGATTTGCCCTGCCAAAAAGAGACCGTTCACCGACCCGACAGCGAGGCTGCGATCGAGGCAGCGGGGATCAATGTAGTCGTATTCGATCGCGTAACCCGGTCGCAGGAGAGACGCTGCCTCGAGGCCCGGTATAGTCCGAACGAACGCACTCTGGACTTCGGCCGGCAACGAGGTCGAAATGCCATTGGGGTAGACGACCGGGCTGTCCAGACCTTCGGGCTCCAGAAAGACGTGATGTGTCGCCCTGTCTTGGAATCGGGTGACCTTGTCCTCGATGGATGGGCAATACCGAGGGCCGGGCCCGGTAATACCCCCGGCCAGCATTGCGGATTGCCCGATGTTGTTGGCAATGATTTCGTGGGTTGCCGGTGTCGTGTGGGTGACACCACACGCTATCTGCCGGGCTTGCACATCCTGGGTGAGAAACGACAGGAATGTCGGGTCAACGTCGGCGGGCTGTAATCCCACGCGATTCCAGTCGATGGAGCTGCTGTCTATACGCGGCGGTGTCCCTGTCTTCAGCTTCCCGACAGGCAGATCAAGGGCGCGGAGTTGTCTCGCAAGCAGAACGGAGGATGGGTCGCCTTCGCGTCCCGCGGCGCGACGTTCGCTTCCAATATGGATAATCCCGCCAAGGAAGGTCCCAGTCGTCAATATGACCGCTGGCGCAGATATCTCACTGGCATCCACCAGGGTGAGGCCAGAGACACCGTTGCTCGAAAACGTAATCCCAGTGACTTCGCTCTCGATGACACTGACGGCTGAGGCGCGCATCTGCGCCTGGATTGCTTGGCGGTAGAGCGCGCGGTCGGCTTGGGTTCGTGGACCCTGGACCGCTGGTCCCTTCGAACGATTGAGCAGTCGGAACTGGATCCCGGCGGCGTCGGCTGCAATCCCCATGACGCCGTCGAGCGCGTCGATTTCTCTGACAAGGTGTCCCTTGCCGATACCGCCAATCGCGGGATTGCACGACATCTCTCCCAGCCTGTCGAAGCAGTGGGTGACAAGAGCCACTTGCGCTCCAACGCGGGCCGCGGCGAGCGCTGCTTCCGTACCCGCATGTCCGCCGCCCACAACAACGACATCGAAGTGGCGATGTTTCACGTGGAACGTCCCTCACTTCCCAAGGCAGAACCGTGAGAAAACTGCGTCGAGAACAGTCTCTACATCGACGCGCCCTACGAGACAATCAAGCTCATGTAGCGCCGACCGAATTGCATGGGCGACCAGCTCCACGTTCATCGCGCCGCCTGTCGAAAGCCGGCATGCTTCCACGATCAGCTCCGCCGCTGCCGCAACCGCCCTTCGCTGCCGCGCATGCGCGAGCCCGCTTGCACCCGCGCACCTCAGCTCCAATTCGTCGCCGATCGCGTCGAGTAAAGCCTCAATTCCCTGGCCGGTTCTCCCCGACACAGCCAGGGAAGCAACAGAACCGCCGAGATCCGCCTTCGCCAACACGACGAAGTCACCTTCGTGCAAGTGCGTTTCAAACGCATCTCTTTGATCACCGTTTTCCACGAGCAGGATGCGAAGGTCGGCAATCTCAAGACGGGCACGCGCGCGCTCGATACCGAGCCGCTCGATGCCGGAAACACTCTCCCGCAAACCAGCCGTGTCGACCAACGTTACCGGCAGGCCTCTTATCTCAAGCGCAACCTCCAAAGCATCCCGGGTCGTACCGGGTTCTGACGAGGTCAGCGCGATTTCCCGACCTGCCAAGGCATTCAGCAACGTGGATTTCCCCACATTCGGTGCACCGAACAAAGCAACGACGAAACCTTCGCGGATCCGTTCGGACGCCGCTGCACCAGCAACCGCTTGCGCCATTTCTTCGGCGACGGATGCGAGCATAGAAGGTACGCCGGCCAGAACCCCATCCTCTATTCCATCATCGGTGAAATCGATCGCCGCCTCAACGAGTGCCAGCGCCTCGAGCAGCTGATCGCGCCACTGCGCCGCCATCGCAGACACAGCGCCGCCTGCCGTCGCCAATGCCTGCTTGCGCTGCGCTTCGGTTTCCGCCGAGAGAAGATCTGCGAAGCCCTCGACCTGCGCGAGGTCCAGACGCCCATTCTCCAGCGCGCGTCGCGTGAATTCGCCCGGGAGGGCAGGGCGCAGACCTGGCATGGCGCCAAGCCGTGCCAGTAATGCCCTGCAAACGGCGGGGCTGCCGTGACACTGGAGCTCTACGATCGTCTCGCCCGTGAAACTCGCCGGCGCAGGAAAGGCAATTACGACAGCTTGGTCCAGAACTTGCTTGGTTTTGGGATCGCACAAGGTGCGCAACGAAGCGCGGCGGGAAGAAAGGCTGCCAACACCGAGCGCGGCCGCCGCCTTGAGCGCATCCTTTCCCGAGATGCGTATGATCGCGACGCCCGACCGCCCCGGTGGCGTCGCCTGCGCGAAGATGGTTTCCGCCATCGCACGGAAATCGAGGCGATCAGCTGTTCATCGACTCGAAGAAGTCGGCGTTGGTCTTTGTCTGCTTCAGCTTGCCAAGCAGAAATTCCACAGCATCCGTCGTACCCATGGGATTAAGAATGCGCCGCAGGATGAACATCTTGGTCAGCTCCGACTTCTCGATCAGGAGCTCCTCCTTGCGTGTGCCGGACTTGAGGATGTCGACAGCCGGGAAAACGCGCTTGTCGGCGATCTTCCGGTCGAGCACGAGCTCGGAGTTGCCGGTGCCCTTGAATTCCTCGAAGATGACCTCGTCCATACGGCTGCCGGTGTCGATCAACGCGGTGGCGATGATCGTCAGCGACCCGCCCTCCTCGATATTCCGCGCAGCACCGAAGAACCGCTTGGGCCGCTGCAGGGCGTTCGCGTCCACGCCGCCGGTCAGAACCTTGCCCGACGACGGCACCACCGTGTTGTAAGCCCGGCCGAGACGCGTGATCGAATCGAGCAGGATGACGACATCCCGCTTGTGCTCGATGAGCCGCTTGGCCTTCTCGATGACCATCTCGGCCACCGCGACGTGACGGGTCGCCGGCTCGTCGAAAGTCGAGGCGATCACCTCGCCCTTCACCGAGCGCTGCATGTCGGTCACTTCCTCCGGCCGCTCGTCGACGAGCAGCACGATCAGGTAGCACTCCGGGTGATTCTTCTCGATCGAATGGGCGATATTCTGGAGGATCACCGTCTTGCCGGTCCGCGGCGGCGCGACGATCAGGCAACGCTGGCCCTTGCCGATAGGCGCCACGAGATCGATGATCCGCGCCGTCCGATCCTTGGTGGTCGGATCCTCGGTCTCCATCTTGAGCCGCTCGTCGGGGTAGAGCGGCGTCAGATTGTCGAAGTGGACCTTGTGCCGGGCCTTCTCCGGGTCCTCGAAGTTGATCGAGATCACCTTCACCAGCCCGAAATAGCGCTCGTTCTCTTTCGGCGCCCGGATTACACCCTCGACCGTGTCGCCGGTACGCAGGCCGAACTTCCGGATCTGGTTCGGGCTCACATAAATGTCGTCGGGGCCGGCGAGATAGTTTGCCTCCGGTGAGCGCAGAAAGCCGAAACCGTCCTGGAGCACCTCGAGAACGCCGTCCCCCAGGATCTCGACCCCCTCTTCGGCCATGTCCTTGAGGATGGCGAACATCATGTCGCCCTTCCGCATCAACGACGCGTTCTCGATCTCGAGTTGCTCGGCGAGCTGGAGCAGATCGGCGGGGCTCTTGGCCTTCAGGTCGGCGAGCGAGAGTTGCTTAAAGTCTGCAGAGAGATCCATCGGGGCTCTGGCGAAGAATGGGAAGGGGAGGGGGGATGTGCGCAAGCGTCGCGCTAGAATGTCACAAGCCTCATGTCACAGTCTTGAAGTGGTGTCAAACCCGCCGTGTCAGAAAGGCTTGACCACGGCGAGGATGACGATGGCGAGAAGAGCAAGCGTCGGAACCTCGTTCATCACCCGGTAGTCTCGTCCTGTCCGCGTATTCGCATCCCCCTCGAAGTCGCGCCGCCGCCGGCCGCACCAGTGGTGGAACCACGTGAGCAACGCGACAGCAGCAAGCTTGGGATAAATCCAGAAATCGCTGGCCCACAGCACGGCTCCCGGCGTCAGCAGTAACAGGATGCCGAAGATCCATGTTGCAATCATAGCCGGATTCATGATGAAACGCAGCAGCTTGCGCTCCATGACCTTGAAGATGGCCGATGTCTCGCTGCCGCTCGGCGCACTCTCGGCATGGTAGACGAAGATGCGGGGCAGGTAGAACAACCCGGCCATCCACGCGACCATCGATATGATGTGCAGGCTCTTTGTCCAGGGGTAGAGCGTAACGAGGATTTCCTGCACCGGCGCCGTCCTTCTCCTCAGCGACGTGGCCTTCGTAGCACAGGCTCGCCGGAGGGGAAGTGCCGGGGACGAACCTCCTCGATGCCTACTTCTTCGTTAAAGACTCTCCTTAAGAGATGGTGAAGACAGTGGTCTTGGGGATAACGGGGATTATTCCCTCACCGCATTTCCTCACAGACTTGTCCACAGGCTTCGCGCGCAGCGGAGCGTTCTTTCTCAGCGGAAGATTTCCAAATGTGCCGAAAGGAAATGAGCAAAATCAACCCCTTAAATTTCCGGACTTCGCCATTTCGGCTGGGACTGGGGTGAACGGGCGCGAAGATCATCCAACCGCCGCGCGAGTTATCCAAAACCGGCGCCGTGCGGTTGTTCAAGCTCTCGGAGGGTGAGGAAGGCTCAAGGCGCTTCTGGGGACCGATCGCTGGGGCTGCGATCTGTCACCGGCTTTCGCACGCTCATCCGCTGCTTATCCACATTTTCGTCCCCGGCTAATTTTGCTAGCCGAGGATGCGACGGCGCGCTTTCGGACCTCCCTGGACCCGTCGGACGGCCGGCACAGGCAAAGGAGACGTCGTGGAGAAGGCTCTGATTCTAGCCTCGGGATCGCCGACGAGGGCCGGGATGCTGGCCGCGGCAGGCGTCGCGGTGGAGGTCGTCCCGCCGCGGATCGACGAGGCGGAGGTCAAGGCGGCACTGCTTGCCGAACAGGCGCCGCCCCGGGACGTCGCGGATGCACTGGCCGAACTCAAGGCGATGCGGGTCTCGCGCCGCCGTCCGGGCGCCTACGTCATCGGCGCTGATCAGGTTCTGGCGCTCGACGGCGACCTTCTCGACAAGCCGCGCGACCTCGACGAGGCGCGACGACAGCTTGAGCGGATGCGGGGGCGGCGGCACATGCTGCTGTCTGCCGCGGTGGTCGCACTCGACGGTCGGCCGATCTGGCGCCACGTTGGCCAGGCGCGCCTGGTGATGCGGGCGTTCAGCGACAGCTTCCTTGATGACTACATCGCGCGGCACGGCGACGAGCTCCTGGAGACCGTCGGGGCCTATAAGCTGGAGGCAGGCGGAGCCGAGCTCTTCGATCGGCTCGAAGGCGACCATTTCACCATTCTCGGCCTGCCGCTTCTCGAGCTTCTGGCGTTCCTGCGCCTGCACGGGGTCTGCCCGACATGAGCGAGACAGTTCCCTTGGCCGGCGTCATCGGTTGGCCCGTCGGCCACTCGCGATCACCGGCGCTGCACCGCCACTGGCTATCTCGATACAGTATCCGTGGACATTACGTGCCACTGGCGGTGGCGCCGGAGGACCTCGCCGACGTGCTCGCGGCTCTGCCGCGGATGGGCTTCCGCGGAGCTAATGTCACTTTGCCGCACAAGGAGACAGCACTTGCCCTGGCGACCGAGGCCAGCGACCGGGCGCGAGCCATCGGTGCAGCGAACACGCTGGTTTTCCTGCCCGATGGCGGGTTTCTGGCCGACAACACCGATGGCGTCGGTTTCCTGAGCAATCTGCGTCAGGCCCAGCCTCGGTGGACCGCGGCGACAGGCCCAGCGCTCGTGCTTGGTGCCGGCGGTGCCGCCCGAGCCGTTCTTGCGGCGTTGCTCGACGATGGCGCGCCCGAGATCAGGCTGGCGAACCGCACGCAGGCACGGGCGCAGGCGCTGGCAGATGCTTTCGGGCCGAAGATCCGGATTGTGCCCTGGAAAGCAGCGGGCGAGACGATGCGCGGTGCGGCGACGATCGTCAACACCACTTCGCTCGGCATGGCGGGGCAAGCGCCACTCGACCTCGGCTTCGATGCGGCGGACCCTGATGCGCTCGTCACCGACATTGTCTATCAGCCGCTGGTGACGCCGTTTCTTGCCCGAGCAGCGGAGGCAGGGCTCGCGACCGTGGACGGGCTCGGGATGCTGCTTCATCAGGCCGTACCCGGATTCGAGGCCTGGTTCGGCCGCCGACCAGAGGTCGACGACGCCCTGCGCCGGGCGGTTCTCGAGGCGGACGTGGCGTGACCAGACGCCCGGTGATCGTCGGCCTCACGGGCTCGATCGGTATGGGCAAGACCACGACGGCCCGGCTCTTCGCCGAAGCGGGTGTGCCGGTCTGGGATGCCGATGCGGCGGTGCACCGCCTCTACGGACCCGGCGAGGCCGGCTCTCGCGCCGTCGCCCGGCTTGCGCCCGAGGCGGTCGGGCCGGAGGGCGTCGACCGGCAGGCCCTGCGGGAGGCCATAGCGGCTGACCCGGAACTCCTGAAGCGGGTGGAGGCGGCGGTTCATCCGCTCGTCGCAGCTGACAGAGCGGCTTTCGTCGAGGCGCACCGGGATGCGGCGCTGGTCGTGCTCGACATTCCGCTTCTGTTCGAGACCGAAGGCGAACAAGCGGTGGATGTCGTGGTGGTCGTGACCGCGCCGCTGGAGGTGCAGCGGCAGCGGGTTCTGGAAAGGCCGGGCATGGACGAGGCGCAGTTCGAGCGGATCGTGTCGCGTCAGGTGCCCGACGAGGAGAAGCGGCGCCGAGCCGATCACGTCATCCGTACCGATCAGGGGGTTGATCGGGCGCGGGGGACCGTCCTATCGATCATCGACCAACTGACGGGACGCCGACATGCGTGAGATCGTACTCGACACCGAGACCACGGGCCTCGAGCCCGACGACGGGCACCGGATCGTCGAAATCGGCGCCGTCGAACTCCTAAACCACGTCGCCACAGGGCGTGTGCTGCATCTCTACATCAATCCAGAGCGCGACATGCCGGCGGAGGCCTTCGCCATCCACGGCCTCTCGTCGGCTTTCCTCGCCGACAAGCCGCGTTTTCCCGACATCGTCGACGCCTTCCTGGACTTCGTGGGCGAGGCGCGGTTGGTGATCCACAACGCACGCTTCGACATCCGCTTCCTCGATTTCGAGCTCGCGCGTTGCGGCCGGCCGATGCTGGGAATGGGGCGGGCGCTCGACACGCTCGACCTCTGCCGGCGGCGTTTTCCCGGGGCGGCGTCGAGCCTTGATGCGCTCTGCCGGCGGTTCGGCATCGACAACTCGTCCCGGACGAAGCACGGGGCGCTCCTCGACAGCGAGCTGCTGGCCGATGTCTATCTCGAGCTCGTCGGCGGCCGTCAGCCCGACCTGGTGCTCGAGGTGGCGGCGGCCGGCGGAGCGATCGCGGTGGATGCCGAGTGGAGCCCTCCGCCGCGACCGCGGAGCCTGGCGCCCCGGCTGACGCCGGCAGAGGAGGCAGCCCACGCAGCCTTCGTCGCGGAGCTTGGCGAGAAGTCAGTCTGGGCTGCCGCGAATGCGCCCGCGGAAGTCACCTCAAGCGCGTGATCTTCCCGACGAACAAGCAGCGGTCCAACCCTGACGCCCGGCGGCACGACCGCGCCGGGCGTCGGGGTCGGTTCAGGCCTGGTGGGTCTGGACGTTCGCGGTGGCGGCCTGCTGCTGCTGGCGACGCGCCAGTTCCTGGCGGTAGAGCGCGAGGAAGTCGATTGTGTCGAGATTGATCGGCGGAAAGCCTCCGTCGCGGGTGACATCCGAGACGATGCGCCGCACGAAGGGGAAGATCAGCCGCGGGCACTCGATCATCAGAAGCGGGTGCAGCTGCTCGGTCGGCACGTTCTCGACCTTGAAGCGGCCGGCATAGTCGAGCTCGAGCAGGAAGATCGACTGCTCGGCCATGCGGCTGTTGATCTTGAGCTTCAGCGCGACCTCGTACTGGTCCTCGGCCCGCTTCTGGGCGTCGAGGTTGACCTGCACCTTGATCTCGGGCTTGCCTTCGGTCGCCGTGCCCTTCTGGGCTGCGACGTTCTCGAACGACATGTCGCGGATGAACTGGCTCAGGATGCGCAGCCGGGGCTGGGCCTGTTGCTGCTGGGGCGATGGCGGCGGGGCGGCGGTGGCGGCTCCGTCCTTCCCGTTGTTATCGTCGGACATGATCGGCTTCCTCCGTCGGTCTTTCTTGGGTTGGCGGCCGTCTAGCATGTAAGATCGGGCCTCACAACGCGCGGCCGGCGCAACGGCAAGACCGGCCTTCAGCCCGGCGGCCGCGTCCATTGCGAGCGCGATCGACGCGCGTCGCCGTCCGATGGAGGCCGCGGCGGTGCGTCACCTTGCCGGGACCGCGGATCGCCCTCTCTTCTGTCCCCGTGAGGAGGCTCCTCGTCGAGGACCTCGTATTCGGCCTCGACGGTTTCGGGCCGGCCTGCGCTGCGGGGGCTCGGACCGCCGGGTGCAGGCCGGTGCATCCTGCCGGCCGCGACTACCGTGAGCCGCGCGGCGCCCCAGCGGATCAGGGCGGCGCGGATCGGCGGGAGCAGCAGTGCGACGGCGACCCCGTCGGTGAAGAAGCCGGGCGTCAGCAGAAGGACGCCGGCAAGGAGGATGAGCGCCCCATGCGCGATCGGACCAATCGGGTCGCCGCCGCGTTCAACGTTGGCTTGCAACGTTCGCAGCGTCTGGAGGCCCTGGGTGCGGACGAGCACGGTGCCGACCGCGGCGGTGAGGACGACGATGCCCAGCGTTGGCCAGAGGCCGAGCCAGCCGCCAATCTGGATGAAGAGCGCGATCTCTATGATCGGAACAGCAACAAACAGGATGAAGAGCCACATGACGTTTCCGTGTCGGAGTTTTGCTTTCCCGGCGGCTCGCGATGGACTCGACCGGCCATCGCCCTTACATAAGCTGCCGAAGCGACGGGCGCCATCGCTCACTGGCAGCCATTCGGAAAGGTAGGTCGATGGGCTCGCAAATGGTCCAGATCGTAATCCTCGCCGCGATAGCCCTGTTCCTGGTGCTGCGGCTACGGAGCGTGCTCGGGACCCGGGAGGGCTACGAGAAGCCGCCGGAAGTGTCCGGTCCGGTGCGTTCGGACCGTCAGCGCGCTTTCGAAGTGATCGAGGGCGGCGGCACGGATCCCGACATCTCCGACTTCACCGACCCGGAGAGCCAGGCCGGCAAGGCGCTCGCCGATATGAAGCGGGTCGATCCCGACTTCAGCGTGGCGGACTTCACTCACGGCGCCCGGCAGGCCTACGAGATGATCGTCATGGCCTACGAGAGCGGCGATCTCGAGACGCTGCGCGAATTCCTGTCGCCGGAAGTCTACCAGCCCTTCGCGGACGCCATCGCCGAGCGCAACGAGAAGGGTTACACCGTCGAGGCTTCCTTCGTGGGCGTGCGGGAGGTGTCGCTGGTCGACGCCCATTACGACGCGCGTTCGGACGAGGGCGACATCACGATGCGCTTCGTCGGCGAGCTCACCTCCGTGGTGAAGGACCGCGAGGGCCGCATCGTCGAGGGCGACCCGAACGAGATCAAGCAGCAGCGCGACATCTGGACGTTCACCCGCCACATGGGGGCGGACGATCCGAATTGGCTGCTCACCGGCACCGGCGGCTGAGGCACGCCCGTTTGCAGAGATGTCCGCCCGACGCCGCCCGCGCCGCCTGACCGCCGAGGAGGTGCGCCTCTGGCATGGTGTCGCGCGCACGGCGCGGCGTCTCGGTGGACATGAGGCCAGCCCCGAACCGGAGCCTACGATGGAGACCTCTGCCGCAGAGAGACTTGCGCCGCCCGCGATGCCGGCACGGCCGGCGTCTCCGGCCCGGCCGATGACGACGCGCACCGCGTCGCGCAGAGGAGATGGCGTCGAGGTCGATCTGGCGCCCGATCCTCTCGCGGCGCTGGCCGCCGGGCAGAAGCTCGAGCGTCGCCGGCACACGCGGCTCGTGCGGGGCAAGGTCGATCCCGAGGCGCGGCTCGATCTCCATGGCATGACGCGGGACGCCGCACATTCGGCGTTGATCGCCTTCATCCAGGGCGCCCAGGCGCGCGGGCTGCGGCTCGTGCTGGTGATCACCGGCAAGGGGCGACCCGACAGCTCGGATGCCATCGTGCCGGAGCGACAGGGCGTCCTGCGCCACAGCCTGCCGCACTGGCTCGCGGCCCCGCCGCTCACGGGTCGGGTGGTGGACGTCCGCCCGGCGCATCCGCGCCACGGCGGAGCCGGCGCGGTCTATCTCACCCTCAGGCGGCGGCGCTGAGATGCGGGCCGCGGCGATTGCGGAGCGCGCAGCGCTCGCCGAACGGATTGCCGCCGACGCGGGCCGGCGGGCGCTCGGCTTCTGGCATCGGCGCGGCGAGCTCGTCTCGGAGGCCAAGGGTGACGTCCGCGACGTCGTGTCGCGCGCGGACCGGGAGATCGAGGCGGCGATCCGGGAGGCGGTTTCCCGGGATTTCCCGCAGGACGGCTTCTTCGGCGAGGAACTCGGCGCCGAGCCGGGGAAGTCGGGCTTCATCTGGGTGATCGACCCGATCGACGGGACAACGCCGTTTCTTGCCGGCCATGCCACATGGTGCGTATCGATCGCGGTGCTCGCCGGCGAGCGGCCGGCGGCGGCGGCGATTGCGGCGCCGGCTCTCGACGCGCTCTGGGTGGCCCGGCGGGGCGGGGGCGCGTGGCTGGGCTCGCGGCGGCTGGCGGTCGACCCGCAGCTCGGCATCGGCGGGGCGATGGTCGCGATCGGGGCAAGCCACCGGAGCGATCCGGCGGCGATGGGCCGGGTGATCGAGCGTCTGATGGAACGAGGCGGGATCTATTACCGGAACGGATCGGGGGCGCTGATGCTGGCGCAGGTCGGCGCGGGGCAGCTCGGCGGCTATTTCGAGCCGCACATGTACTCGTGGGACGCGATGGCGGGCCTGTTGATCGTCGAGGAGGCGGGTGGACGCGTCGGGCCGTATCCTGCGGGATCTCTGGACGCGGGGGGCCGAGTGATCGCGGCGACGCCTGGTGTCTGGGACGACTTGGTGGCGGCGAGTGAGGGCGCGTGAGGCTGGCCACCGGGCCATGTGAGGCAGGTCAAGGCCTCTAGCGCGGCCGCTCGCTGGGAGCGTCCACACTTGGACACGAGGCAAACTTCTGTTGTGAAGCCATAGAAGCGTTAACGCGGGCGGACGTTAACCCTTCCACCCGACGCGCTCCCCCTCAGGATGCGCCAAGTCCGGCTACCGGGCATGCGGCGCCGCGGTGGACGCGACGCCGCGCGGCTGTCAGGTCGCGCCCTCGACATAGGCGGCACACCAGCCGTCCGCATTCACGAGCACGTCCTCGAAGTCGGGGTGCTGGCAGCCGCCCCACCCGTCCGCGACCTCGCCGGTCCAGAAGATGCAGTTGTCGCAGGCCTGGCCCGGCTCGTAGGCCTCGTGATCGGCGGCGTCCGAGGCGTCGTTGACGTAATCCCAGGCGTGGCCGTCCTCGGCGCGCGGCAGGTCTTCCGCCGCACGGGCGGCGCTGCCTAAGCCGACGCCGGCGAGCGGTACGGCTGCGCCGACCGCGAGCGCGCTTCTCAGAAAGCGCCGGCGGGCGACACAGGGCGGGGTCTTCTTCTCTGGCATGGCTACGATACTCCTCGCTTTGCCTGATCGGGCGGCAGAAGCCGCCTCGCTCCATGACCCTAGCCCTCGTGACGCCGGCTTCAACGGCCTGCGACCGCGACGAAGGCCAGTGCGCGGAAATGTGCAGAAGCTCAGAGCGGCGCCGCGCTGTCCTCCAACCCGGCCTCTTCAGGTGCGGCGAGTGCCGCGAGGTCGTTCAGGGCGGCGATGGTCCGCGCGCGGGTCTCGGTCGGAAGTGCCGCGAAGGCGCTCTCGAAGCCCGGACCGAGGGGAAACGGGATGCGCGCCAGCGTGGCCTCTCCCGCCGCGGTGAGCCGGGTGTGGACCGAGCGGCGGTCGGTCGTGGAGCGGGCGCGCTCGACCAGGCCCTTGGCCTCGAGCTTGTCGAGGATGCCGACGACGGTGGCGGGCGAGGCGTCCGAGGCCGCGGCGATCTCCCGACTCGTGCCGTTGCCAAGGTCGCGCACCGCCGAAAGCACGATATACTGGGGCAGGGTCAGGCCGAGTTCGCGGTCGATCCGGCGGGACTGGATGTCCACGGCGCGGGCCAACCGGCGGATCGCCTTCAGAAGCGCGCGGCGCTCGCTCGCGTCGGTCATTTACCTCTCCGAAGCCTTGCGCCGAAATAATTAGTGCCTTAATTATCGCACGTCAACGGAAGAGGAGGACGGTGGGCATGTGCGGCATCTGTGGCGAGCTGATCTGGAAGGGCGAACCGGTCTCGGCGGCGCGGATCGAGAGGATGGCCGACACCATGTCCCCCCGCGGCCCGGACGGGGCGGGCATCGTCACCCGCGGCTCGGTCGGCTTCGGCCACCGGCGGCTCAGGATCATCGATCTGTCGGACGCCGGCGGCCAGCCCTTCGTCGACCCGGTCACCGGGCTGACGATGGTGTTCAACGGCTGCATCTACAACTACCCCGAGCTCCGCGGCGAGCTCGAGGCCAAGGGCCACGTCTTCTCGTCGACCTCCGACACCGAGGTCATCATCAAGGCCTGGGCCGAGTGGGGGCCCTCCTGCGTCGAGCGCTTCTTCGGCATGTTCGCCTTCGTCATCCACGACCGAAGGACCGGCCAGGTAGCGATGGCGCGCGACCGTTTCGGCATCAAGCCACTCTACTATGCCGAGACCGGCGAGGGCGTGCGCTTTGCCTCGACCCTGCCGGCGCTGATCGCGGGCGGCGGCATCGACACCTCGATCGACCGGGTGGCACTGCAGCAGTACATGACGTGGCACGCGGTGGTGCCGGCGCCGCGCACGATCCTCGCCGGCATCCGCAAGCTGCCGCCGGCGACGGTGCGGATCTACGAGGCCGACGGCAGCCACCGCGACTCTGTCTACTGGCACCCGAACTTCCAGCGCAGCCCGGAGGATGCCGAGCGCTCGCTCGAGGACTGGTCGGAGATCGTGCTCGACGGCCTGCGCCGTGCGGTCAAGCGGCGCATGGTCGCCGACGTCCCGGTGGGCGTGCTGCTCTCGGGCGGGGTGGACTCGTCACTGATCGTCGGGCTGCTGGCCGAGATGGGGCAGGAGGGCCTGGCGACCTACTCGATCGGCTTCGAGGAGGCCCATGGCGAGAAGGGCGACGAGTTCGTCTATTCCGACCTCATCGCGAAGCACTACGGCACCAACCACCACAAGATCTTCATCCCCTCGACGGAGATGAAGGAGAACCTGCCGCACGCGATCCGGGCGATGTCCGAGCCGATGGTGAGCTACGACAACATCGGCTTCTACCTGCTGTCGCGGGAGGTCTCGAAGACCATCAAGGTGGTGCAGTCGGGGCAGGGGGCCGACGAGGTCTTCGGCGGCTACCACTGGTATCCGAAGATGGTGTCCTCGAACGATCCCGTCGGCGACTATGCCGAGGCCTTCTTCGATCGCAGCCATCTCGAGCTCGCCGATCACCTCAACCCCGAGTACATGGCCGACCGTGACGAGTGCCTGGCGCTGGTGCGCGAGCATTTCGACCGGCTCGGCGCCGACGATCCGGTGGACAGGGCGCTCAGGATCGACACCAACCTGATGCTGGTCGACGACCCGGTGAAGCGGGTCGACAACATGACCATGGCCTGGGGCCTCGAGGCCCGGGTGCCGTTCCTCGACCACGAGCTCGTCGAGCTGTCGGGCCGCATCCCGTCCGCCCTGAAACTCGAGCAGGGCGGCAAGGGCGTGCTGAAGCAGGCCGCCCGACACGTGATCCCGCACGAGGTGATCGACCGGCCGAAGGGCTACTTCCCGGTGCCGGCGTTGAAGTACATCCAGGGCGAGTACCTCGACATGGCCCGCGACGCGCTGACGAGCCAGTCGGCGAAGGAACGCGGCCTCTTCCAGCAGAGTTATCTCGAGACGCTGTTCGAGAGGCCGTCGGATCACATCACGGCGCTCAGGGGCTCGGAGCTCTGGCAGGTGGCGCTGTTGGAGATGTGGCTGCAGACGCATGAGGTCTGAGCGATGAGGGAAAGCGATCCGCGCCGCCGGATGACGCACCGGCTGCAGCGCATGCGCACCGCGGGGATGAAGCCACCGATCCGCGGCGAGGCGGAGCCCGCCCGCGACGTGGCGGTGGATTGCGGCTGGGGGCGTCTGATCTTCGCGCAGACCTACGCGACGCCGGAGGGACTGCTCGCCGCCCTGAGGGCCGAGGGGCCCGACCGCCGCGACATCGCCTTCTACGTGCGCGACCCGCACGTGCTGCTCGGCATCGCGCCGCAGGAGCTGTTCCTCGACCCCTCCCACACCTACCGGCTCGACCTCGCCACCTACCGCCCGGCGCGGTCGCGGCGGCAGGCCTTCTTCGTGCGCCGGCTCGCGACCGAGATGGACGCGGAGGTGGTGAACACGATCTATGGCGCGCGGAACATGGTGCCGGTGCCGCCGGACTTCTTCTGGCGGCACCGCGACGCGCGGGCGCTGGTCGTGCTGGTCGCGGAGGACGCGGAGACCGGCGAGATCCTCGGTTCGGTGATGGGCGTCGACCACATGCGCGTCTTCGGCGACCCCGAGCGCGGCTCCTCGCTCTGGTGCCTCGCCGTCGCCCCGCAGGCGCCGCATGCCGGAGTCGGCGAGAGCCTGGTCCGCCGCCTCGCGGAGCACTTCAAGGCCCGCGGCGCCGCCTACATGGACCTCTCGGTGCTGCACGACAACGAGCAGGCGATCGCGCTCTACGAGAAGCTCGGCTTCTACCGGGTGCCGGTCTTCTCGGTGAAGCGCAAGAACCCGATCAACGAGCGGCTCTACACCGGCGCCTCGGACGAGGGGTTGAATCCCTATGCGCGGCTGATCGTCGACGAGGCGCGCCGGCGCGGCATCCATATCGAGGTGATCGACGCCGAGGGCGGCTTCTTCCGGCTGACCTACGGCGGGCGGTCGATCATGTGCCGCGAGTCGCTCTCGGAGTTCACTTCCGCCGTGGCGATGTCGATCTGCGACGACAAGCGGGCGACGCGGCGGCTGGTGCAGGCGGCGGGCGTGCGCGTCGCCAGGCAGCACACGGCGGGCGATGCGGCCTCGCGGGCGGACTTCCTCCGCTCGGTCGGCGCCGTGGTGGTGAAGCCGGCGCGCGGCGAGCAGGGCAGGGGTGTCGCGGTCGGTCTGCGCTCGCCCGAGGAGGTCGAGGCGGCGGTGGAGCGGGCGCGCGTGGTCTCCGACGAGGTGCTGCTCGAGGAGTATTTCGAGGGCGAGGACCTCCGGCTCATCGTGATCGACTACAAGGTGGTGGCGGCGGCGCTGCGGCGGCCGGCGCGGATCGTCGGCGACGGCCGGTCGACGGTCGCGAAGCTCATCGAGGCGCAGAGCCGCAGGCGGGCGGCGGCGACGGGGGGCGAGAGCCGCATCCCGCTCGACGCCGAGACCGAGCGCTGCCTCTCCGAGGAGGGGCTGACCATGGACTCGGTCCTCGGGCCAGGGCGCGAGGTCACGGTGCGCAAGACCGCGAACCTGCACACCGGTGGGACGATCCACGACGTCACGGACGAGACCCATCCAGAACTCATCAAGGCGGCGATCGCCGCGGCACGGGCGATCGAAATTCCCGTGACCGGCATCGATCTCATGGTAAGAAGCCCGCGCGAGCCGGACTACGTCTTCATCGAGGCGAACGAGCGGCCGGGCCTCGCCAACCACGAGCCGCAGCCGACGGCCGAGCGGTTCATCGACCTGCTGTTCCCGCTCTCCGTTCCCGCCGCGGCGCGGGCAATGCAGCGGCGAATGGCTCAGCAAGACACGAGGGACGGGTGCGCGGCGACATCGACATCGACTACCTGAGGGACCAACTGAAGGCGCTGATGGCGATCCCGTCGCCGACGGGCTACACCGACACCATCGTCCGCTACGTCTGCGGCGAACTCGAGCGCCTCGGCGTCGGCCACGACATCACCCGGCGCGGCGCGATCCGGGCAAGCCTCAAGGGCGGCTCCTCGGCGGGCGCCCGGGCGATCGTGAGCCATCTCGACACGCTGGGCGCGCAGGTCAAGGCGCTGAAGCCCAACGGCCGGCTCGCGCTGGTGCCGATCGGGCACTGGTCGGCGCGCTTCGCCGAGGGTGCGCGCACGACGATCTTCAGCGAGAAGGGCGTCTATCGCGGCACGATCCTGCCGATGAAGGCGTCGGGCCATACCTATGGCGAGGAGATCGACACGCTTCCCGTGGGCTGGGATCATGTCGAGCTCAGGGTCGACGCCTACTCGACTTCGACCGACCACCTGCACAAGCTCGGCATCGAGATCGGGGACATCGTCGCGATCGACCCGCAGCCCGAGTTCCTCGATAACGGCTTCATCGTCTCGCGCCACCTCGACAACAAGGCGGGCGTCGCGGTGATGCTTGCCGCGCTCAAGGCGCTCGCCGACGGGCCGGAGCTGCCGGTCGACATGTTCTGGCTCTTCACGATCTCTGAGGAGGTGGGCCACGGCGCGGCGTCGATCCTGCTGCCCGACGTCGCCTCGATGGTCGCCGTCGACAACGGCACCTCCGCGCCGGGCCAGAACTCGTCGGAATTCGGCGTGACGATCTCGATGGCCGACATGACCGGGCCGTTCGACTTCCACCTGACGCGGAAGCTCGTCGAGCTCTGCCGCGCGCACGACATCCGCTACCAGAAGGATGTCTTCCGCTTCTACCGCTCCGACAGCGCCTCGGCGATCGAGGCCGGGGCGGACGTGCGCACCGCGCTCGCCACCTTCGGCGTCGATGCTTCCCACGGCTACGAGCGCATCCACATGCACGCGCTGCGCTCGCTCGCCGAACTGCTGACCGCCTACGCCACGAGTGACGTCGAGATCATGCGCGACCGCAAGGCGGTGGCGGGGATCAAGGGCTTCACCCGCCAGCCGTCCGAGCCGGCGCCCGATCCGCTGAAGCCCGACGTCGAGCTGCCGCCCGAGGCGGCGGAGTAGCCGCCGCGCGATGCGGACGCTCGCCGATCTGATGGCCGGGCCGGTCGGCCCCGGCGTCGTCGTCTGGATCGGCCTTCGGCCCGCGCGGCGGGCTTCGATGCTGGCGGTCCCCGATGCGATGGCCGTGGCGGGGCAGGGCCTTTCCGGGGACCGCCATGCCGAGCGCGGCCTCGGCGGCGGCGCACGGCAGGTGACGCTGGTGGCCGAGGAGCATCTCGCAGCGGTCGGCGGCTTCCTCCGCCGCGAGGCCGTCGCGCCCGAACTTGTCCGGCGCAACGTCGTCGTCCGCGGCGCGAACCTCCTCGCCCTGAGGAAGCGGCGCTTCCGCCTCGGAGCTGCGCTGCTTGAGGCGACGGGCGAATGTCACCCGTGCTCCCGGATGGAGGACGCCCTCGGCCCCGGCGGCTATAACGCCATGCGGGGCCACGGCGGCATCACGGCGCGGGTCCTCGAGAGCGGTCCGGTACGCGTCGGCGACGTTCTATCGACCGACGCGTTCGGGGATCGGTCCGCCGCCCAGGAACGCTGACCGGCGCCCCGCCGGCGCCGGTTCAGGTGACTGCCGCCTGCGGCCGCGCCGCCGCCTCCCGCCAGAGCCCCTCGCGCATCACCCGCTCCAGCACCCGCGCCGCCTCGACCACGTCCGCCTCGGAATTGTAGAGCGGCGCGAAGCCGAAGCGCATCAGGTCGGGCGCCCGGAAGTCGCCGATCACGCCCCGCTCGATCAGCGCCTGCATCACCGCGTAGCCTTGGGCGTGCCGGAACGAAACCTGGCTGCCACGGCCTGACGGCTCGCGCGGGCTGGCAAGCGCAAGGTCGGGGCAGCGGGCTTCGACCTCGGCGATGAAGCGCTCGGAGAGCGCGACCGACCGCGTCCGCACCTCAGCCATCGAGACGCCCTCGAAGGCGTCGAGCGCCGCGTCGAGCACCGCCATCGCGATGACCGCGGGCGTGCCGACCCGCATCCGCGCGATGCCTTCGGCCGGCGCATAGGCGGTTTCGAAGGCGAAGGGCGCGCGGTGGCCGAGCCACCCCGCGAGCGCCGGCCGCGCCCGGTCGGCGAGGTCGGGACGGACGTAGATGAAGGCTGGCGCGCCGGGGCCGCCGTTGAGGTACTTGTAGGTGCAGCCGACGGCGAAATCCGCGCGCGTCCCCTCAAGGTCCACCGGCAGCGCCCCCGCCGAATGCGCCAGGTCCCAGACCGTGACAATGCCGAGCGCATGGGCGCGCCTGGTCAGGCGCGCCATGTCGTGCAGGCGCCCCGTGCGGTAGTCGACCTCGGTCAGCATCAGCACCGCCACCTCGTCCGAAAGCGCGTCCTTCACCGCCTCGGGCGCTGGCGTCCTGAGCTCGAGCCCGCCGCCCTTCAGCCCGATCAGCCCCTCGGCCATGTAGAGGTCGGAGGGGAAGTTGCCCGTGTCCGACAGGATCACCCGCCGGTCGGGGTTGAGCGCGAGCGCTGCCGCCAGCGCCTGGAAGACCTTGATCGAGAGCGTGTCGCCGACCGTCACGCTGCCCGGTGCGGCGCCGATCAGCCGGCCGATGCGCTCGCCCAGCCGGGCCGGCAGGTTCATCCACCCCCGCGTGTTCCAAGCGCGGATCAGATCCTGGCCCCACTCCTCGCGCAGCACGCGCGCCGCCGCCGCCTCCGCGCCGCGGGGCAGGGGCCCGAGCGAGTTTCCGTCGAGATAGACCACCCCCTCGGGCAGATGGAAGCGCGCGCGGGTGGTTTCGAATTCGGTCAACTGCGGGTACTCCTCGGCCAGCTCGCCGCTACACTATCCACGCCCGTCACCGGGCGGAACACTCCCAGGCCGTGTCCGCGCGTCAGCCGGGGACAGGGCGGGTCGTGCCGCGTACGACAAGAGGGCTGTCCAGCACGACGCTGCGCGGCCCCGCGCCTGCATGCTCGATCCGCGCAACGAGGATGTCGACCGTCTCCTTGACGAGGCGGTCGGCCTGCTGGCGCGCCGTCGTAAGGTTGTAGGCCGGCCACGCCGAGATCGGCACGTCGTCGTAGCCCGCCACCGCGACGTCCTCCGGAACGCGCAGGCCGAGTTCGTAGCGCAGCACGTCCATCACCGCGAAGGCGAGGGTGTCGTTGCCGCAGAACACCGCGTCCGGGCGGTCCGGGCGGGAGAAGACGGCGCGGGCGGCCTCCTTCGCGACGCTCGGGCGGAACTCGGTGTCGACGAATGACGCGAGCTCGAGACCATGACGGGCAAGTCCCTCCCGAAACCCCAGGGCGCGGTCCCGCCCGGTCGAGGCGTTCTGCCAGCCGGCGAAGTGCGCGATGCGCCGGTGCCCGCCGGCGACGAAATGCTCGGCGATTGCGCGCGCGCCCGCGTGATTGTCGGACACGACCGACGAAAGCTTCGCGTCGTCCTGGTAGCGGTTGAACAGCACGACCGGGATGCCGGCGGCCTCGCAGCGCTGGGCGAGCCGGGTGGAGATCGAGGCCGAGCCCATGACGATGCCGTCGACCTGGTAGTCGATGAGCGTGTCGAGCACGTCGTCGACCGGGTCGCCGTTCGACGTCGCGAGGAAGACCAGGATGTGGTAGCCCCGCGTCCTGAGGGCATTCGACAGCATCTCGAGCGCGACCGGGTAGAACTGGTTGTCGAGATGCGCCACGATGAGCCCGATCAGGCGGCTGCGCCCGACGATCAGCGACCTCGCGAGCGCGTTCGGACGGTAGGCGAGCGCGGCGGCGGCTTTCAGTACCTTCGCCCGGGTCTTGCTGGAGACGGAGGCGCCGGGCGTGAAGGTGCGGCTGACGGCGGACTGGCTGACTCCCGCGAGTTTGGCGACGTCGCTCGAAGTTGCTTTCCTGGTCAAACGGCATAACCCTGCGTCAAATCGGATAGCGCCGCGCGACGTTTTGCCCGCAGCAACGGGCAGAGCGCCGCACGAGGTGCTCAAATCAGGCGATGCCTAATTTAACGTCGGCAATTCGTCAAATGTTCCTTTGCCGTCGGC